>CBEVTG010000036.1:0-10144 GCA_965552745.1 uncultured bacterium | reverse complement strand
GATCGGGGCCCCTGGCCCTGCGTGGGGCGGCCGGTGGCCGGGCCTGCTGCAGCTTGTCTATGACGCCCCGGGCATCGGCCAGGTCCTGGCTGACATCGTCCAGTTTGCTGTTTACGCGGTTGAGCTCGTTGGCGATCAGAATGCTGCCGATCACAATCGCGCCGCCGAGTACGGCGGAACCGTAAAGGATCTGCTTTCCGGAGTTCTGCGACATTCGAGTTTCCTTATAGGCGGAGGGAAGCTTATCGCCCCCGGCCCCGGCGAATCAAGCCCCGGGACGACGACGGGACGCTAGGGCAGGTCCATGATGTTGCCACCGGCGGAGAGTTCCTGGAAGTACGGCCGGCCACTGATCCGCCCTCGGCGAATCCACACCTGAACCTTCTGGCCTCGCTGTACATTGGGCGCCCGCTCGAGGGCCGCTTCGACCGCATCTTCGATCCGAATCGTTGCGCGGGTGTGGGAATGGGCGCCACTGCTCTGTGTCACGTGCTGATACTGCTGGGTGTGGATTACCTCGGCCTGCACCAGCTCCTGGGGGCCAGAGCGGTCGTAGGTCCACAGGCAGGCGGCCAGAACGATCACGCCCCAGAGACCGATCCAGATGCTGCGCTTGAGCAGACGCCGCTTTATGGCGGAGCGCTGGGCCTGTTCCCGGCGCTCCTTCTTCGAGATAGGAGCCTGTCTTCGAGTCACGGTACCGTAAATGCTACCATTTCTTGGCGCTTGACTCGACCCGGGGCTCGGCCTAGGTTGCCTCGGAGGTAGCTCGCGTTCCACATGAGTCTGATTCTACTTCTCTCGATCCTCATCCGCTTGATCGCACTGTGTTGGTCGTTTGTCCTGGTGCGCCGCACGCGCGACTGGCGCATGGGATTTCTGAGCGTGATGGTCGGGCTCATGGCCACTCGCCAGATCCTGACGTTGGTGACGGAAGCGAGATCCCTGGAGCTCTCCCTGACAACCCATACCACGGAGCTGCCGGGTCTGGCGGTGAGCGCCATGGCGCTGCTGACGGTCTTCTTCCTGGAGCGCATGCTCAGGGATCGCAAGCAGGTGGAAGACCAGTTGCGCCATGCTCAGAAGATGGAAGCGGTTGGACGCCTCGCAGGCGGGCTGGCTCACGACCTGAACAACCTTCTCACCGTGATCAATGGCTACAGCGAATATTTACTCCAGCGCATCCGGAAAGAGGACTCGACACGGAGACCGATCGAAGAGGTCCTGAACGCCGGCCGGCGGGCCTCTGATCTCATCCGCCAGCTCCTTGCCTTCAGCCGGCGCCAGGTGCTCAACCCCAGCGTGCTCGATCTCAACTCTCTAGTGGCGGACCAGGAAGACATGCTGGGGCGTTTGCTCGGCGAGGATATCGAGCTGGTCGTTCGCCTGGCCCCGGGAGCCCACCGCGTGCGCGCCGACGGCAATCAGTTACAGCAGGCCATCCTCAACCTCGCCGTCAACGCCCGTGACGCCATGCCCGACGGCGGCAAGCTGGTGATCACGACCTCGAGCGCCGACCTGGACGGGAGCTACGTGCGGGAGAACTTCACGACGCCGGCCGATTCGTACGTGGAGCTGGCTGTGAGCGACACCGGCACCGGTATGAAAGAGGAGGTTCGGGCCAGGGTTTTCGAGCCGTTCTTCACGACCAAGGAGAGCGGCAAGGGGACCGGGCTGGGCCTCTCGACCGCCTATGGGATGATGAAGCAGAGCGCCGGACATATCGAGGTCGAGAGCAAGCAGGGAAAGGGCACTACCTTCCGGCTGTTCTTCCCTGCCGTTGGGGCACCGGCCCTGACGACGGCGCCCGCACCTCTGCGCCAGGAGCCGACCCGTGGCAAGGAGACCATTCTTCTGGTCGAAGACGAGGAGATGGTCCGCAGGCTCCTGGGCAAGCTCCTCCAGGAGCAGGGATACCGGATCCTGGAGGCGGGCAACGGCAAGGAAGCCCTGGCCCTCTGGGATCATCACAGCCGGTCGATCGATCTGCTGCTGACGGACCTGGTCATGCCTGGCATGGGGGGGTCTGAACTCGCACGACGCCTCTGCGCGAGCAAGCCCGGGATGGGCGTCCTCTACATGACCGGTTACGCCGACGGGGCGGCGCGCCAGCCTGTTCCCGAAGACCGCCTTCTCAACAAGCCAGTCCCCATGGAGTTGCTCTCGAGACGGGTGCGCGAGACTCTGGACGCTGTACCGGCTGGCACGAGTAGCTCCGGGCGATCGCTGTGAACCCTCTTTCCGAAGCGAACGCCTGCCCGCCGGACTCAGGTGGCCCAGGCTGCTATAATGCCTTAGCTTGGAGGAGAGTTATGGGCGCTGAAGAGACCATTCGGACGGAGAAGCTGCGTTACCTGCAGCTCGCGGAGCCGACCTGCATGCTGCCGGACACCCCGCTGAGTCAGGCGCTCGACAAGATGCGCAAGAACAGAGCCGCCTGTGCGCTGGTTTGCAACGGGAGGCACAAGCTACTGGGCATTCTTACCGAGCGGGATGTGCTCCGCAAAGTTGTGGGAGAGAACGTGGACGACTCCATTCCGGTGGAGCAGCTCATGACGCCCGCCCCACGCGCCCTCTCTCATGAAGACACTCTGCTGAAGGCGATCCAGCTCATGACCGAGGGCGGATATCGCCATGTGCCGCTGACGGACAAAGACGGACGGCTCGTAGGCCTGATTTCCGCGCACGACGTGATCACCTACATCGCCGAGCACTTCCCTGTCGAGGTCCACAACCTTCCTCCGAGGCTGAACCAGAACCCCGTGCAGCCTGAGGGAGCCTGAAGGAGGCACCACCCCCACCCCGATGTCCCGCCGAAGGGTAAGTTCAGGAAACAAGAACAGCGGTTCCTCCCGATCGAACTCGAAAACCCGCCGCCGCCAGCCTGGGGGAGGCACGGCGCTAGCCGAGCCGGCATCGCAGGGAGCCGAGGAACCGTCCGAGGAGACGGGCAAGCGCCCGGACGTCGCCCCGCGCGGCGTCGAGGAGATTGAAAGCGCGGTGGTGCGCTTCGCCGGTGATTCCGGCGACGGCATGCAGGTCGCCGGTTCGCAGTTCACCACCACGACGGCCCTGATCGGAAACGACCTCGCCACCCTGCCTGATTTTCCGGCCGAGATCCGCGCCCCGGCAGGTACACTCGCCGGAGTCAGCGGCTTTCAGATCCACTTCAGCACCCTCGATATCCGCACGCCAGGCGATTCGGTCCAGGCGCTTGTGGCCATGAACCCGGCGGCGCTTCGGGTCAACCAGGCGGATCTCGAGCCCGGCGGATTTCTCATCATCGACCGGGATGCCTTCAACGATCAGAACCTGCAGAAAGCGGGCTACGAGGCCAACCCTCTGGAGGACGGATCGCTCAAAGCTTTCCGGGTCGTGGATGTTCCGCTGACTTCGCTCACGCTCAAGGCGGTCGAAGAGACCGGACTGAACCGCAAGCTCTCCGAACGTTGCAAGAATTTCTACGCCCTGGGCTTACTGTTCTGGCTCTACGATCGCCCGTCCGATCACACCCTGCAGTGGATCCGTAAGAAATTCGCCGCGCGGCCGGAAGTCGTCGATGCGAACACACGAGCTCTGCAGGCCGGCCTGCACTACGCCGAGACGATCGAGCTGTTCAGCGTCCACTACCGCGTGCGCCCGGCGAAACTCTCACCCGGTCTCTACCGGCAGATCACCGGTAATGAGGCCGCCGCTCTGGGCTTCATCGCCGCCTCCAAGCTGGCGCAGCGGCCTTTGTTCTACGGCTCCTACCCGATCACCCCGGCCAGCGACATCCTTCAGGAGATCGCCAAGTACCGCCAGTTCGGAGCCAAGACGTTTCAGGCGGAGGATGAGATTGCCGCTGTAGGCTCCGCCATCGGTTCTGCTTACGGCGGGTCGCTGGGACTCTGCGGCACGAGCGGGCCCGGGCTCGATCTCAAGAGTGAAGCCATCGGTCTGGCGGTGATGGCCGAGCTTCCCCTGGTGATCGCCAACGTTCAGCGCGCCGGGCCGAGCACCGGCATGCCCACCAAGACGGAGCAGGGTGATCTGCTGGAGGCGTTCTTCGGCCGGCACGGTGAATGTCCTGTGGCGATCGTGGCACCCAGCAGCCCCAGCGACTGCTTCACCATGGCGATCGAGGCGTTCCGAATCGCGGTCCGCCACATGACACCCGTCATCTTCCTCTCCGACGGCTATCTGGCCAACGGCGCAGAGCCGTGGCTCATTCCGAAGATCGAGGAACTGCCCAAGTTCGATCAGGTGTCCTTACCGGATGCCGTGAATTTCCAGCCCTCCGCGCGGAACCCGTCCACTCTGGCGCGCCCCTGGGTAACACCCGGTACGTTCGGCTACGAGCACCGCATCGGCGGTCTGGAGAAGGAAGACATCAGCGGCAACGTCTCGTACGATCCGGTCAACCACGAGAAGATGACCCACCTGCGGGCCGAGAAGGTGGCGCGCATCGCGCAGGATATTCAGGAGCTCGAGGTGGACGGAGATGGCCCGCTTCTGGTGCTCGGCTGGGGCAGCACTTACGGAGCAATTTTTTCTGCCGTCGAGCGAGTGCGCCGCCATGGCAAGCAGGTAGCCCGGACGCACCTGCGCTACCTCAACCCGTTCCCGCGCAACATCGATGACGTGCTGTCCCGCTTCAAACGGGTGCTGATTCCGGAGCTCAACATGGGACAGCTGGCGCTTCTTCTGCGCGGCCGCACCGACACCGAAGTGATCTCGCTCAGCAAGGTGCAGGGTAAGCCTTTCCAAGTTTCCGAGATCGAGCGGCGCATCGAAGAGCTGCTGGAGAGTGCAGGATGAGCAAGACCGGCGGGCGTCTCGTAATCCAGGAACCGCGTCACCTGACGCGGATGGATTTTACCAGCGACCAGACCGTGCGCTGGTGCCCCGGTTGCGGGGACTACTCGATCCTGGCCCAGGTGCAGCGCGCCTTTGCCGAACTGGGTCTCAGACGCGCGAACCAAGTGTTCATCTCGGGTATCGGCTGCCAGAGCCGTTTTCCGTACTACATGAACGCGTTCGGCTTTCACACCATCCACGGCCGCGCTCTACCGATCGCCACAGGACTCAAGGCCGCCCGCCCCGATCTCGATGTCTGGGTGGTGACGGGTGACGGAGACAGTCTCAGCATTGGCGGAAATCATCTGCTCCACTGTCTGCGGCGGAACCTCCACATCAACGTCATCCTGATCAACAACCGCATTTACGGTCTTACGAAAGGCCAGTACTCGCCCACGAGCGAGTTCGGCAAGCGCACCAAGACGAGCCCGGACGGCACCATCGAGAACCCGGTCAATGCGCTGTGCGTAGCCATCGCCGCCGAAGCCACCTTCATTGCGCGCTCGGTGGACACCTGGTCCGATCACCTTCAGGCGATGCTGCGGCGCGCCTACGAACACCAGGGCACCGCGTTTCTGGAGATCTACCAGAACTGCAACATTTTCAACGACCAGGCGTTCGCTTCGTTCGCCGCCCGCGACCTGCGCGATGACCGCATGCTGCAGCTCGAGCACGGCAAGCCGATGATCTTCGGCAAGGACCGGAATCGTGGCATTCGCCTGCGCGGTTTCTCTCCCGAGACGGTGGACCTGGACAACGGAGCCCGGGAGGAGGATCTCCTGGTGCACGATGAGAAAGCGGACTCCGCCACCCTGGCGTACATGCTCACTCGTATGAACTACCCCGAGTACCCGGTGCCGGTGGGCGTGTTTCGTGCCGTGGCCCGACCCACGTACGAACGCCTGCTGCAGGATCAGGTGGATGCCGCCATCGCCGAGAAGGGAGAAGGCAACCTCGAGGAGCTGTTGAGATCCGCTGATACGTGGGAGGTCACATGAATTGCCCGAGCTGCGGTTTCGACAACATTCAGGGCGCGGACGATTGTGGACAGTGTGGCGCCGATCTGCGTTCTCTGGACATCCCGCAACCGCAGGAGGGTTTTCAGAAAACGGCCCTCGAAGCCCCGCTGGAAAATCTCAAGCCGCTCAAGCCCCTGGTGGTGGCTCCGGATGAGCCACTCGAACACGCCATCAACCTGATGAAGAAGAACAATATGGGCAGTGTGTTCGTCATGGAGGACGGCCGCCTCGTCGGCATTCTGACGGAGCGCGATCTTCTGCTCAACGTGGCCGGGCGCCCCCTCAATGTGTCGCGCACCCTGGTGCGCAACCTGATGGTTCACGATCCCGTCACCCTGCGCTCCAGCGACTCCGTCGCCTTCGCCCTCAACCGCATGTACGTCGGGCATTACCGCCACATCCCCGTGGTGGACGACGGCAAACTCACCGGCTTCGTATCGATCCGCGGAGTTCTACGCTACCTCGCCGAGCGGCTCGCCTGACCGCACAGCCTTGCGGATTTTTCAGTAAGAGATCAGGAGGGTGAGACGGACTTGCCCGCGCCCGGGGCGGTCTCCTCGATAAAAACACGCCGGGCGACCTCGAGCCCCAGATGGTGCTCGTCGCTTCCCACCCTGACTACCAAGGGCCCGTCGAACGGCTCCCGGCGGAGCACCTCGATCCGCGCGTTGAGCACCAGGCCGCGCCGCTGAAGGTAGCGCAGGCAGTCGGGGTCACGATCGTCGACGCGGCGCACCACCCCCCGCGAGCCGATCGGCAGATCGGACAGGCGGCCGTGCTCAAGGACGGTGATGGTGCCGTCCTTCGCGGGAATCGGATGTCCGTGTGGATCGACGCTGGGGTGGCCCAGCGCCGCACTCATGCGTTCTTCGAACTCTTCGGAAATGACGTGCTCGAGCTTCTCGGCTTCCTCGTGCACCTGGTCCCACGAGTACCCCATGACCTCCGCCAGGTACAGCTCGAGGAGCCGGTGGTGGCGCACGATCTCGAGCGCGATTTTCTCTCCTGCCGGGGTCAGGACCACCCGCCGGTAAGGGGTGTGCTTGACGAGCTTCATCTCAGCCAGCTTCTTGACCATATTGGTCACCGAGGCCGACGACACCGAGAGGCGCTCCGCCAGGGCCGAGGTGGTGACCTTCCCCTTCTCCCTCTGCACCTGGTAGATAACCTTCAGGTAGTCCTGGATGGCGGCGCTGAGCACGATTCGTCCCGAAAAACTCTAAACTTAGCCTCAGCTAAATATATCCCCGCTGAGTCGACAGGGTCAAGGACGCAGGCCCGTTCCTCAGCTCTAGCTCACCGAGGCGATGGCCTGCTCCATGAGGTCGAGGCCCTCGGCGAGCTCCTCGTCGGAGATCGTCAGGGGCATCAGCGTGCGCAGGATGTTGCCGTAGGTGCCGGCGCTGATGGTGATGAGGCCGTGCTCGTAGCAGTACTTTGAAATGGCGCTGGTCTCGTCCTTGGCCGGCTCGCGGGTTTTACGATCGCGCACCAGCTCGACGGCGTTCATGGCGCCGATGCCGCGTACATCGCCGACGAGCGGAAAGCGTTCCACCCAGCTCCCGAAGCGTTTGCGCGTCGTCTCGCCGATCTCCCGTGCTCGATCGAGGAGATCCGTCTTTTCCAGAAGCTTCACGGCCTCGAGCGCGGTAGCGCAGGCGACCGGGTTGCCGCCGTACGTTCCACCCAATCCCCCCACGATCGGTTTGTCCATCAGCTCGGCGCGGCCGGTGACCGCCGAGAGAGGCATCCCGGCCGCCAGGGATTTGGCGCTCACGAGCAGATCCGGTTCGATGCCGTAGTGCTCACAGGCAAACATGCGGCCGGTGCGCCCGAAGCCGGTCTGCACCTCGTCGGCAATGAACACGATTCCTTCCTGTTTGCAGATCTCCTGAAGCCTTCTGAGGTACCCCTCCGGCGGACACACGAAACCGCCCTCTCCCAGGATCGGCTCCACGACCACCGCGGCCACCTGCGAGGGCTCGACGTAGCGCTTGAACACATCGTGAAGTGCGTTCGCACAGCTTAGCTCGCACTCCGGGTACGTGAGGTTGTACGAGCACCGGTAGCAGTACGCGTACGGCACGCGGTAGACCTCGGGCGCAAACGGCCCGAAATCTTTCTTGTACGGAACGATCTTGCTCGTGAGGCTCATGGTGAGTAGCGTGCGCCCGTGAAAGGCATCCTCGAAGCACACCACGGCGGGACGGCCTGTGGCGGCACGGGCAATCTTCACGGAGTTCTCGACCGCCTCGGCACCGCTGTTGAAGAACTGGGTCTTCTTTGGACCGGGCCCGGGCGCCAACCGGTTGAGCGCCTCGGCCAATGCCACGTACGACTCGTACATGACCACGTGAAAGCAGGTGTGGGTAAAGCGCGCAATCTGCTCGCGCGCCGCTTCCACGACGGAGGGCTGGCTGTGCCCCACGTTCATGACGCCGATCCCACCGGCGAAATCGAGAAAGACATTACCGTCGACATCTTCGATGCACGATCCGGTGGCCCGGGAGGCAAATATGGGCGCGATATTGAACCCGGCCCGCGGGACGGCTTTCTTCCGGCGCTCGATGAGCGCGCTCGAGCGCGGTCCTGGAATCGAGGTTTTCAGGCTGATGACGCTCCTGGTCGCCGGATTCTTGGATGTCGCCACGGTCGTCTCCTCGTTCAGGGTGTCAGCTTGCAGTAGGCAGTCAGCGAACGCAGCGTTTCTTCAACCTTCTCCAGTATCTGATCACACTGCTCTCGGGGAATGTCGAGAGCCGGCTCGATGCGCAGGGTCTTGGCGTTGATCAACGTCCCCGAAACCAGAACCCCACGCTTGAAAAGGCCCGCGGCCACGGCATAGCCGAACTCCGAGTCCACGAACTCCATGCCGATCAGCAGACCCTTGCCGCGCACCTCCACCCAGACATCCGCAAAGCGCTCGCGCATCTTCTGGAGCTCGCCGAGCAGGTAGGCACCGCTCTCGGCCGCCTTGGCCGGAAGATCTTCCTCCAGCACGACGTTAATGGCCGCGATCCCCGCCGCGCACGCCAGAGGGTTCCCTCCAAACGTGGTTGAGTGGATCGCAGGGTTTTTCTCCAGCACCTTCCAGATCTCCGGTGTCGAAACGAACGCGGATAGCGGCATTACGCCGCCGCCGATGGCTTTGGCCACACACATGATGTCGGGGGCCACATTCCAGTGATCAACTCCCCAGAGCGCCCCGGTTCGCCCCAGGCCGGTCTGAACCTCATCGGCGATCAGCAGCACCTCGTAGCGTGAGCAGATCTCCCTCAAGCGCGGCCAGTAATCGTCCGGGGGCACTATGGCGCCAGCCTCACCCTGCACCGGCTCGGCCACCACCGCGGCCACGTCGAAGCCCACCTGCTGGGCTTTCTTCAGCTCATCCTCCACCGCATCCGCGTCCCCGAACGGCACGAAATAAACATCCTGAAGCAGCGGCTCGAACGGCACCCGGTACTCAGCCTTTCCCATCAACGACAGCGAGCCGTACGACTTGCCGTGGAACCCTCCCAGACAGGAAATGAATCCGGCGCGCCCGGTATGGAGCCGGGCCAGCTTCATGGCGCCCTCGACCGCGTCAGTGCCGTTGTTGATGAAGAAGCACTTTTGCAGATCCCCGGGCATGATCTCACCCAGCAGGTGCGCCAGTGCGCCCCGCAGCGGATCGAGGAGCTCTTGCGACGACATGGGCATTCGATCCAGCTGCGCCTTGACGGCACTGATCACCTTGGGATGACGGATACCGCAGGAATAAATGCCAAAACCACCGAGACAATCGAGGTAACGTTTTCCCTGTACGTCCTCGACGTAGCAGCCCTCGCCGGACCACTCGATGGAGGCGAACCCTTCCGACTCGGTCACCGACTTGCGGTAGTCGATGTAGCCGCGGTTGAAATAATCGTCGAAGTTATCGATGGTGTCCTGGATGAGGCGGCGCTTCTGGTAATCGTTGAGCTGGGGAGTGGCCAGCAGATCGAGCCAGCGCTGGGACTCGACGATGGCTTCGGCACGCCGCTGGCGCACTTCCTCCGCGCTGGGGGCGTGTTTCTGCCTCCTGTAGGTGGCCATCTGGAACTCCCGTGGAAACAGGGTACAGGACGAAAGATACGAGAAACCTTCGCCTGGAAGATCACGATCGTATCAAACCATCGCAGGAGGGGACAACCGCACCCCCGGAGGACCTGTCATCGGTTCTGACCACCGGCAAGATCGGCGAATCGGTTGATTCTGCCAGGATGCGTGGCTATACTCGGCCCGCCTCACGTAAGGAGCTTCCCTTT
>CBEVTG010000035.1:0-10194 GCA_965552745.1 uncultured bacterium | reverse complement strand
GAGATCTCCAGCGGTGAGCAGGGTCTTCAGCAGGCCCGCTGCTGGGTCCGAGAGCTGGTGCGCCAGAGCGGCTTCGGCCGCGCCGAGCAGGTCAGTTTCTGCACGGCCGCGCAGGATGCACTGGAGCACGTGATCGCCCGGGCCTACGCCGGCTGTGACGGATTACCCCTCCTTCTAAATGCCTCAAATGGTGGCGGCGACGTGGTTCTGTCGATCCGGGACTACGGGCGTAAACCCCGGTGCCCTGTGCATTCCGCACGAACCCCGAGCGCATTACCGGAGGGCATGTACGGACTCTGGAGGCTCTATGGCCTCGTCGACGAGGTGCGTCTCGATTCCACGCCCCGCGAAGGCAGCATCCTGACGCTGGTGAAGAAGGGGCGGTCCTGTTCATGAGCGCGCCAGCGCAGGTCACCGCGCTTCTCGAGCGCCTGAAGTGCCTCACCGGCGTCGAGCTCGGCTGGCGCACGGAGGATGAGCGGCCGGTACCGGGCGTGGCCAGCGGCGCGGTGAACGTGGAGGGTTGTTGTGCTGGAGCCCTGACCACGCCCGCGCAATCGCTGGCGCCGAAAATTCTCGAGACTGCTGCAGATCTGGCCGGTGAGTGGCTCGCGCGTGAGCACGAAATTACCGAGTTGGCCGATGAAGTACTGCGGGGCTACGAGCAGGTGCAGATGGCCCAGCGGGTCACATGCTCGCTGGCGGGCATCCGTGACGACCGGCGTCTGTGCGAAGCGGTCCTGCACGAGATCGCTGTGTTGCTGCAGGCGTGCACGGCCATCGTGTCCCTGCATCCCGTCGACGGCCGCGCCGGGCGCTGCTGGAGCGTGCGCACCGAGGGTGGCGCGACCGGTAAGCGTCAGGCCAAGGACTGGCTCGAGGTGCCGATTGTCGCATCCCGGGCCGAATCGGAAGTAGAGGAAATCGGCATCCTGCGCCTGCAGGGGCGGCGAGCCGCCAGCGGATTCGGCGAGGAAGATCGCAAGCTGGCCTGTGCCCTGTCATCCCAGCTCGGGGTTTTTCTGCGTATGGCGCAGGTTGTCGAGAATGCCCGCCGCGGCGGGCGGACTGGCCGCGAACGGGAAATGATCCGAGAAGCGCACGCCAGCCTGCTGCCCAAGGAGGAGCCGCGTCTGCCGGGCGTCGAAGTTGCCGGAGCGTGCCTGCCGGCTGAGCCGGTCGGGGGCGATCACTACGGTTACCTGGTCACCGAGCCATCAGTGATGACCGCGATGATTGCAAAGGTCAGCAACAACGGCCTGCGTGCAACCATGGCGATGTCGGGCGTGCGCTCACTCCTGCGCGCAGAGATCTCCCGGACAGAGTCTCCAGCCGAAGTTCTGCGGGCGGCCAATCGTGCCCTTTCCCGGGATCTGCAGCCCGTTGGCCTCTTCTCCACCGCCTTCCTGGCTCGCTATGACACGCGGGAACGGCGCCTGTGCTACGCGGGGGCCGGACACAGCCTCGCCCTTCTGTGGCGAGCGCGCGAGGGGCGCTTCGAGCGCCTGGAACGAGGCGGGCTGGCCATGGGCATTTTCGAGGACGTGGTCTACGAGCAGGGTGAATGCGATCTGCTCCCCGGTGATCTTCTGGTGATGTTCTCTGATGGACTGGCGGAAACCCGTAATTCTGCCGGCGAATTATTCGGCCTCGGAAGGCTGTGTCATGAGGTCATGGTGCACCGGCACGAGCGCCCCCGCACCCTCATGTACCGATTGTTGGAAGCGGTGGAGAGCTTTCGCTCCGCCCAGGCGCAGATCGATGACCTGACCCTCGTGGTCCTCAAAGCCGCAAAGGAGAAGCCATGAACTCTCCACACGACGCCCGAGTGGCGCTCGTCGCGCACGAAGAGGCCATGTGCAGGTGCCTCTTGAAGAGGATTCTGGAGCGCTCCGGTTTTCAGGTCCGGCTTGCAATCAGTGCCGAGCAGGCCCGCGAGCTTCTCCAGGAACATCCCGCCGACCAGGCGCTGCTGGGTATTGCCTCCGTCTCACGAACGGGAATGGAGATCCTCAGGCAGGAGAAACACAGTCCTCGGCCGGGAAGCACACGCTGGGTGGTCGTGGCAGACGAATCGCAGTTGAGCGAATGGGAGACCGCCCGATCCCTGGGTGCGCAGGATCTCATCACGCGGCCCTTCAGCTCTACCCATCTTTTGGAACGTATCCACGAATGGATGCAGGCAGCGAACGAAGGCGCGGTCATGGGTGCGCAAGAAGCGCCCCTCGCACGCGCTTCCACAGTGGAGGAGTGAACATGCAGGATCCCAAGAAATGCCTTTCACAATATGACATCTTACGCCGGCTGCATCGCGAGGATCTGCGCCGGCAGATGACGGACGTTGCCTCAAGTCTCGCGGACGACACGGCCCTTCCCCTGATGGACGGGGAGCCGCCCGTTCCCTCCTGGATAGAGCCGCTCGAGCTGATCCGCATTCTGGCTCCCTATGTGTGCCTGAACTGAGGGGCGGACAGCGGTCATGGCCTTATTCGATTTTCACCGACGACGTTTGCAAGCCACTCTGTGGCTCGTGGGCTCGGACTCCGCGACATCCCGCGCGTTGCTGAACCGCTGGGCCGCCTCCACGGGGGAGCGAGCACGGCTCGATCCAGCCCACCTGCAGCTGCCGGCCTTCCCTCTGGCCGACGTGGCGGGATTCGACGTGGAAGTTCTGGTGGAGCACGAGCCGAACCCTTCGCTCGACACGCGCGCCGCCGACGCCTGCGTGCTGGTGATCGGGCGCAACGCGGTGCGGGCGCGGTTTCTGGAGCTGCTCCGGCGCCGGGCGCAGGAGAGCAAGAGCCGCGGGCCGGTGATCTGGGCGGCAGAGGAGGGCTGGTCGGAGGCGCTGGCATCAGCGGCCCGCCAGGTGGGGGCAGGGGACGATCTGCTGCGCTCCGCAGTGAGCAGCCGAACTGGCGCCCGAGCCTGCCTCGAGGTCGCCCTGGCGTGCCTCATCGAAGACCTGCTGGTGCGTGTTCATCCGGCGGTGCCGGCCGAGTGGGCGCCGGCGCCCGCCATCGTGGCTCAAAGGTTACGCCGTTGGACGCGGCTCCTCGCCTCGCCCGACACCTCGGATATCTGGCCCCCCCTGTTCGAAGAGGCCGCCGTTGGGACCATGGCACGGCGTGAACCGGCGGCTGACACGCCGTGGCGGCGTCAGGCTCTCCAGCTCGAGCGTATCGAACCGCTGGCCGCGGCCGAAGCGCAGTATGAAATCGAACAGCTGAATCGCATCATGACGTTCTCCCCGTCGCTGGACAGGCGCGGCAGAACCCTCTCAGACAGGCCTGAAAAAAACACCCACCCCGCCAGGGGAAACAGACGGAGGTAATGGCATGCCGAAGCGCAATGAGCGGAAGGATAGCGAAGGCAACAAGGCAGCCGGGCCGCAGATCGACTCGGAGGGAAGGCTTGAACCTGAACTCGAAGCCCTGCTGCGCGAGGCCCGGGAAGCGCTTCAGGAGTCGGACGTGCCGTCCGGGGGGTGGGACATGCCCGTCGAGCTTCCGCAGATTCCGGTAGTGGACGGCTGGTCGGGAGGCGTGCCCCAGATCAAGCCAGGAATTTCCCTGGATGGAATCGATCCCGAGACCGCGTTCTGGCTGCTGTTCCCGCCCAGGGGGACGGCCTGATTTTCTTCAGCTGGTGCGACGGATCACCAGCACCGTGCGATCATCCACTGGCTTGCGCGGCTGGCACCACTGCTCGACCCGGTTCAGTATGAGCTGCACTATCTCTTTGGCGGACAGATTCCGCGATTCGAGTACCAGGCGCCGCAGTCTCGCCATTCCGAACTCTTCCCCAGAGGCGGAAATCGTCTCGACGACCCCGTCGGTGAAGAGCACCAGGAGATCTCCCTTCTTCAGGAAATTGAAACCGCGCTGGTACTTGGCCTGCGGATCCGGTCCCAGCAGCAGGCCACCCTCGTGCAGTTCCGTGAACCGATCGCCGTGCAGTAACAGGCCCGGATGGTGGCCCGCGTTGCAGTAAATCAGGTTGCCGTTCTCCTCGAGTTCACCGTAAAACAACGAAACGAACTGGGTAGCCAGAGCCGAGCGGGCGATGACCCGGTTCAGCTTCTCGATCATGCTGATGATCTTGAAATGTTCTTCGCTGCCCATGCGGAGTCCGACGATGACATCGCGCGCCTGCAGGGCTGCCGGCAGGCCATGGCCGCACGAGTCGGCGATCGCAATGCCGAGGGTGCGGTCGGAGACTGGGAGGTAGTCAAACAAATCGCCGCCCACGATATCCGCCGGTACTGAATGGCCGTAAAGATCGTAACCCTTGAAGCGAGGAGTCTCGCGAGGCAGCATGCTCACCTGAATTTCGCTTGCCTCCCAGATGATGTCTTCCAGCCGCAGCTGCTGGATTTTCATGTTGATCACATGCCGGATGGTGTTGAGGGCGTAGGTGATTTGCTCTTCCGGGAACCGCCTGCGTAACGTAAAGGAGATGAGATATCGATTGCGTTCTCCGATTACGATCGCAGCGTAGGCCTGGATCCCAAGAGGGCGTTCGATGCGCTGGTCGAAATCCGCATCACCCTGCCGGCTGAATATGTAGCCATCGAGCTTCAGCCGTTCGATCGGCTTGTAGTTGGCCGACACCGTGAAATTCGCATCCACCTTGGGGCCGCGCCCGCTCTGATCCAGCAGGCGGTAGATCTTTCCGCGGCGCTCGTAGAGCCGGCCTGCCAGGAACCCCAGATCGTCGCGGAAATCCTTCACGATCGAGTGTAGACTTTCCTTCAGCGCGGGCACCACCTCGTCTGAGCCCGCGATGTGAGCGAGCGTCTGCTCGAGCTTCTTGTGCAGCACACGAAAGTCGATATGCCGCTTCCTGCGGCGGTGCGCTCCGTCCGGTTCCTTTCGCACGGAGAGGGTTGGGCGCGGCTTCAGCGTTCGTTTGGGTTCCAGGCTCATTCTTCAGTTTCCGAATTGAGGCGGCCGGAGGGATACACCCGGACAGCGGAAATCTTTACGAACATTCTAACATGCGGGGTAAGAATACCCGGTGCCGCGGTTACGAGGCGCGCGCCACGCCCTTGCGCAGCGGCTTCCAGGCGGGACGTCGAATCAGGAACAGGATGCTGAAGGTGACGATGAAGTAAATCGGGATGTAGGTCTGGGCCTGGAGATCGATGAATCCGTTGACGTCGGAAACCCACAGACCGAGCCGCAACACCATCAGGTTGTGGAACAGATGAGCCAGAATCGCCAGCGTGAGGTTTCCTGTGAGGCGAACCAGGAGCGCCAGCAGCACGGCCAGTCCGAAGGAGTACAGAAAGGTCATCACCTGCGAGCTGCTCCAGCCCATGCCGCGCACGTGGTCGAGGCCAAACAGTATCGATGAGAGCCACAGGCCGAGCGCGCGCGGTGGAGACCACCTGGTGCCGGGCTGCTTTCTGGCCCAATCCAGAGCGCCCATAACGAAACCGCGGTAAAAAGCTTCCTCCCCGATGCACAGCCCGATCTGGCCGATCAGCATCCACATAGCCGTCGAGGCGTAAATTGGCACCTGCAGGGACAGTCCCCGGAACCCCTCCACCGTCTGCAGCAGCACCGCCAGCATGCCGTACACGACCAGGATGCTGAGTGTGTGCAGGTACAGACCGTTGCGCCAGCAGGGGAGTGACAATCGATTGCCCAGGTTCAGGCCGGCCGCACGGGAAAAGATCCAGGCGATCCCCACGAACCACACTCCGCCGAGCAGGACATAGAGAGAATCTGCGGTCGAATCACTCAACCGGGGGGCGAGCCAGCGCTCGAATGCCGGGCTCAGAAAGGCCACCCGGATCCAGCCCTCAACCATGAGCCCCGCCAGCAGGGGCAGCGGCCACAGCCGGCGTCCGTCCGCACGGGCCCCCACCCAGACCACGAACAGCAGCAGCAGGGCGAGCCCGAGGGGGTGGCTCCAGATTGGCAGCAGGCCGGAAACGGGATCCAGCATGCGCAGGAAGCCGATTCCCAGAATCAGGAGGATCAGGGCTGAACAGCGGCTGAAGCGGGACAGGGACATGACAGGGTGAGCTAAATCTACCGCGGTCAGCGCTTGGGGCAAGCGGCAGGAGCTATTTTGGCCGGGTGTGGCTGGCTCAGTCGGAGGCCTGCGTGGGCAGGTGGGTGAGCTCGATCCGGAGCTGGCGCGCTACCTCGAGGCTGCGCTGGTCGCGATAGAACTCGCCGTAGTAGATGCGGCGAATCCCGCTGTTGGCCATCATTTTGAAGCAGTTCCAGCAGGGACTCGCCGTGGTGTAGAGCTCGGCACCGTCGATCATGACACCGTTCTTGGCGGCCTGCAGGATGGCGTTGGCTTCCGCGTGGATGGTGGCGACGCAGTGGTCGTTCTCCATCATGTGGCCGGCCTCGTCGCAGTGCGGCATGCCGCGTATGCTGCCGTTATAGCCGGTCGACAGGATCGTGCGGTCGCGAACCACAACCGCCCCGACCTGCTTGCGGTCACAGGTGGAGCGGGTCGCTGCCTGGCGTGCAATGTTCATGAAATACGTATGCCAGTCGACGCGCGGCCGGCGCTTGTCCTCCCTGCCTGCGCGGCTCTCGGCCACTACGTGCCCGTCTCGACGGTTCGTTCTTCGACCCGCACCGTGCGCATCACCACAGCCTTGACGGGGCGCTGGGTGCGGGCGGCCTGCTGGCCGGCGAGTTCGACAATGCGATCCACCGTGTCCATGCCCTCTATGACCTCGCCGAATACCGTGTACTTACCATCCAGGGCGCGGCTCGTGCCGCTCTCCTGGAGAACGATGAAGAACTGGCATGAAGCGCTGTTCGGGTCGCGGCTGCGAGCCATTGACAGAATACCCCGCATGTGGGGCTTATCGTTGAACTCTGCCTTGAGCATGCGCGGACCATCTCCCGTGCCGTCATTGTTGGGGTTGTCGTCCTTGCTGTTCGGATCGCCTCCCTGGATTACGAACCCGGGAACAACCCGGTGGAAGGTGGTACCGTCGTAGAACCGGGAACGGGACAGCTGCTTGAAGTTGTCGACGTGGTTGGGGGCCAGATCGGGAAAGAACCGGATCACAATCTGTCCCACGTCCGTGGTGATGATCGCGACCTCCTCTTTGGCGGAGGCTTCGGACGCCGCGCTGGAGGCGGGCTGTGACTGGGGCTGGGTCTGGGCCGCCAGACCACAGACGAAGGATAAGGCCAGGACAAGTGGATGCATGAGAGTTGACTCCTTTTAGAGAGGGGAAAGTTTAGCAGACGTGCTCGGGGTCGGGCAACGAAACCGGGCTGAGCAGATGAATCAGGAAAGGCCCACCGGTACGACCTCCTGCTCGGCGCTCGCTTCTTTCTGGGAGGACATCGTGGAACGCCCCTGCAGGAGACTCTGCTTGCGGCTTCGCAGGGCGATCAGGATGCGGCGCATCTCGCCCAGTGGCTGGCCGGGGGCGACAGCCCCCTCGAGCCGATCGATCGCCTCATCAAGAGAAGAAATATCCTCCTCCAGATGTGAGCGAAGGTAGCTGAGTGTCACATTAATCTCATCGCCGAGATCCTGGAAGTTGTCGCTCTGGCGCAGCGCCAGCGGGGTCCGCCAGTCGCCGTTTCGCAGCCCATGCAGGCGTTTCTCAATATGGTGCAGGGCGCCCACGGTGCGGTGGGAGTCGATGAGCCCGAGAATGATCACCGCCATCAGGTAGACACCAGCCGCGCACAGGGTCAGGAAAAGCTGGGTGCGATCCTGTCCCTCCAGGAGGGCCTGGAGATTGGGAGCCGACTCCACGAGCTGCCGGGTCGCATCGGCGTTGCCGAGGTGGATGGTGACGATAAACAGGACGAGGAGAAGCGCCACGCTGACCACGGGCAGCAAGCTGCTGCGCAGCTGGTAGCGCCATTCCACGACAAAGGACCGCCTCCGTCCCAGGAGGCGTTCGATCAGAGGTGGCTTGGGTTCTGTCATCCGGCTCCGTGCGAAACGGGCCTGTGCACAGGCAGGGCCCGAGACAAAGCCGAATATAGGGACCCCCCGGCAGGTAGTCAAACTACTGACCCCTGAAGATATCCGGGGGCTAGCCGGGCCGCCAGGAGGCGTGCCGGAGAGGGCTCAAGCCGGGGAGGAGGAGACTTTGTCCGCCTGGAGCCCCTTGGGGCCGGTGACGACTTCGTAGGAGACCCTCTGCCCCTGCTGGAGGGTTTTGTACCCCTCTGCCTGGATGGCGCTGAAGTGCACAAAAAGGTCGGTGCCGTCTTCCTGCCGGATGAACCCGTATCCCTTGGTGTTGTTGAACCACTTGACCTCGCCGCTTGGCATCGCTGCTCCTCCCAAATTGCGAATAAACGGTGGCCGAGTACCTGAGCGTGGCAAGTTCGGCCCGGGATGCGCCTAGTTGAGCATCAAATTCCGTGTAAAGGGGACGACCGATTTCTATACGGTCATTTGCCTTACCTGTCAACGAATTGTGAAACCATCCCCTGAGGATGACGCTCTGCCGGAGGGATGCCCAGCTCACAGTTGCTTACGGGAGAGCAGCCTTCCTATGATGGGGTATGGGCAGGCGGACGACTTCCCACAGGAATGCCATCCGGGGTGCGCTGGCGGTGCCGGCTCTGGTGCTGGCGATCGGTCTCGCTGCCGGATCCTGCAGCCTGAAGCCGGAGCCCGGCGAGGAGGAGATCGCCCGGCTCGTGGTGGATGTCCTGCACGCCGTCAAAGCGGGAGACGCCGAGCGCGTGGAGGCATTCTTTACGCACGACCCGCGCTACGAGGGATCCGTACCCGGGGTGGACCCGGGCGCCGACGGAGAACGCGTGCGTCTGAGCCAGTTCTGCTCGGCGCCGGAGTTCGACTACGATGAGCCTTGGCCGCAGATCGCCGTGCTGCGTCATCGTGCCGTCGTGACGTTCAACCTGGTCTACCGCTTCCGGCTCCGGCAGGAGTTGATCGAGCGAAAGATGAAGGTGACGCTCTTCGTCGAGCGGCGGCCGGAGGGCTGGCGCATCCTGCGCGACAACATCAGCTTCCCGTCAGAATCTCACCCGGATTCCAGCAGCTGAGATCTCCACCTCGACCCGCTGATTCTCGTATCCCGCCGCCAGGGTGCGGCCCACGAGCAGGCCGGTGACATATCCGAGATAGACGTCGGGCAGCCAGTGCTTGTCCTGATCGAGTCGCTGAAGGGCCACCAGGCCCGGCAGGAGGTAGAGCAGACCGCGGCCACTGCGCCTCCAGAACTTGCGGGCGCCTGACTCTCCGGGACGGGGCCTGAAGTAGGCCCGATCGAGCGGAGCGATGAGTGAAGCGGCCAGTGCCGTATCGAGCGACACACCATGGCCGTCTGTATCCATGAAGGTCACGGAATCACCGTCCTCCGGGCGCTCAGCGGCGAGCACGGTGGACCCGACGGCAGCGTAGACAGCGCTACCCACAAACGATTCGACCAGCAGCAGAGCGGTCTGCTTTTCCCGCGGCGAGTCGCGCGCCGACCCGATGATCGCCAGCACGCCCGCCAGCGCAGGACCAAAACCGCCCTTACCGAGAACGCGGACGTCCTGCAGGAAGTCCGACCGACTCTCGGACTGGTCTTCCTGAATTTCCTCGCGCACTTCGTCACGCACCGCGTACGCCGCGACCGCACCGGCGGCGAGTCCTGCGGGGAGAATCCACTCACGTCCTCGCAGCTGGAAGGGGCGCGTGAAGAGCCTGCGGAAGTCGCTCCTGACCTGGAGGCCCAGCGTGCCCTCCGGCCAGGTGATCTTCAGGGGCTCGACAGAGATCTTCTTCTCCGCAGGTGGCTCGCCGGGGGCTTCCACAACCGGTGGTTCCGTCGCGGGACGAGCTGTTGTGACGCTGAGCAGCACCAGGAGCAGCAGCAGGGATCCGCGTGTGGTGAAGCCGCGCATCAATCTGTTATCATCCTCCGTCCGACGCGAACCTTACCATGCCGGATCCCGCCAACGACGAACAGCACGCGGCACCGGCAGCCGGCCGGGCCCTCGCTGCCTGCGCGCTGCTCAGTGCCTTTGCCCTGCTGACCGAAATCGCGCTCACGCGACTGCTGTCCGTCACGCTCTACTACCACTACGCCTACGCCGTCGTGGCGCTGGGGCTTGTGGGCCTGGGGTGGGGCGCCCGCGGTTGGCGTCCTCTGGCAGGCCGGGCGGAGCAAATTCGCTCGGCTGCGGGTGCCTGCTCCTGGGCGTCCACCTCGACCCTTCTCTTGAC
>CBEVTG010000034.1:0-10248 GCA_965552745.1 uncultured bacterium | reverse complement strand
CACATCGTGCGCAGCGTGATCTTCCTTCTTCAGGTAGTGGCAATCGTTGCTGGCCACGAGCGGTATGCCCTGGCGCCGGGCCATCTCGACGAGCACCGGGTTGACCTGCTTCTGCTCCGGCAAACCGTGATCCTGGAGCTCGATATAAAAGTTCCCCTCCCCGAGCACCTCGGCGTACGTGCGCGCCGTCTCCTCGGCCCTCTCTTCCTGTCCCGCCAGAATGAGCTGGCTCATCTCGCCGCCCAGGCAGGCGCTGGTGCCGATGAGCCCGGCAGCGTGTTCCTTCAGTACTTCGCGGTCGATGCGCGGCCGGTAGTAAAACCCCTCCAGGTAGCCGATGCTGACGAGCTTGACGAGGTTGCGGTATCCCTGTTCGTTCGCCGCCAGCAGGAGCATGTGATAGTACGGTTTGCGGGTGGCGCCCGGAGCGCTGCTCGTGCGGTCCCGGCGATCCCCGGGGGCCATGTACACCTCGCAGCCGATGATCGGCTTGATCCCCTTGGCGACGGCCTGATCAAAGAAGCGCACGGCGCCGAACAGGTTGCCGTGGTCGCTGATGGCAACCGCCGGCATGTCGAGCTCCACGGCGCGCTCGATGATATCGGTCACCCGACAGGCGCCGTCCAGCAATGAATACTGCGTGTGATTGTGCAGATGGACGAAGGACTTGCTCACGGCCGCAGGACGCTCATTCCCACTCGATGGTGCTTGGGGGTTTGGAGGAGATATCGTACACCACGCGGTTGATGCCCCGTACCTCATTGATGATACGCGCCGCCACACGGGACAGCAGTTCGGCCGGCAGGTGCGACCAGGCAGCGGTCATAAAATCCGTGGTGTCGACGGAGCGCAAAGCCAGTACGTTCTCGTAGGATCGCGCATCTCCCATGACACCGACGCTCTTGACCGGCAGGAGCACGGCGAACGCCTGGGCGACCTCGTCGTACAGGTTGGCGGAGCGCAGCTCCTCCAGAAAGATCGCATCCGCCTCGCGCAGCAAGTCGAGGCGCTCAGGAGTCACTTCACCGATGATCCGAACAGCGAGCCCCGGCCCCGGGAATGGATGGCGCTTCAGGAATATATCATCGAGGCCCAGCTCACGGCCTAGCGCCCGCACCTCATCCTTGAACAGGTCCCGCACCGGCTCCACGAGCTCGAGGTTCATCCGTTCCGGCAGGCCTCCGACATTGTGGTGTGTCTTGATGACCGCCGAGGGTCCCTTGATCGCGGAGGACTCAATGCGGTCCGGGTAAAGCGTGCCCTGGGCGAGAAAGCGGGCGCCTTCGACCTTCGCGGCCTCCGCCTCGAACACGTCGATGAACACGTGACCAATGCGGCGTCGTTTCTCCTCGGGATCGGTGATTCCCTGCAGAGCGCCCAGGAACTGTTGTGAAGCGTTCACGTGCTGCACGCGCACCTGGGTGCGCTCCCGAAAGAGATCCATCACCGTGCGCGCCTCGTTCTTGCGCAGCAAACCGTTATCCACCAGGATGCAGGTCAACCGGTCGCCGATCGCCCGGTGCAACAGCAGCGCGGTGACCGATGAATCCACCCCGCCGCTCAGTCCACAGATGACCGGGGCATCCCCCACCTGGCGCCGGATTTCTGCGACGGCGTGCTCCACAAACGAGCTCATGCGCCATTCGCCCGGACAGGCGCAGATGCCGAACAGGAAGTTGTTGAGAATCGACGTGCCATGCCGGGTATGAACGACCTCCGGATGGAACTGAATGCCATACAGCTTCCGGGAGACGTTCTCGATCCCGGCCAGGATGCCGCCATTGCTTCGGGCGGCCTGCCGGAACCCGTCGGGGAGACGGGCCGGACGGTCCCCGTGGCTCATCCAGACCGGCTGGCGCTCCGGCAATTTTCGGAAAAGGGCCGCATCCGGGACCGTGTCGATCTCCGCTGGACCGTACTCGCGCCCCGCCCCGGTGGCCTCGATCTCCCCACCCAGATCATGCACCATGAGCTGCATGCCGTAGCAGATTCCAAGCACCGGCAGGCCGCACTTCCAGAGCCCCGGATCCGGGCGCGGGGCGTCCTTATCCGTGACGCTCTGTGGTCCTCCCGAGAGAATGAGACCGGCCGGCTGCCTCGCGCGTATCTCATCCACAGAGACATCCGGCGGCAGGATCTCCGAGTAGACGGAGCACTCGCGCACGCGCCGGGCGATGAGCTGGGTGTACTGCGAGCCGAAGTCGAGGATCAGGATGGAATCGGCCGGATTGTGCGACCTCTCGGTCAAGCTTTACCTCCGGTACGGATCTCCATGAGCCAGTGATCCAGCACCCGGACCGAAGAAACACGCACGCTCTTGATGGCACGGTCGGCCCTGGCGCAGGCAGCCAGCGCTTGGGCCAGTTCGGCGTCCCCGCGTGAGCGCGACTGCGCCACCATCTTCTGGGCCAGGAAGCCGGGCACGCCCGCCCTGCGGGCCGCATCGGCCGGCGAGCCCCCGCCCGCCACGGCCGCCCGGAGCCGCGCGAGGCGCCGCAGGTGGTTCGTAGCCCGGTACAGGAGCGGCAAGGGATCCTCACCGTCCTCGACAGCCCGCCGGGCCAGTCGCAGCGCCTCTCCGAGATCTCCTTCTCCGACCCGATCGGCCCAGGCAAACAGGTTGGCCGGCGAGCGTCGGGCGCTCACCGCCTCGAGATCCTCGCGTGACAGCTTGCCCGCATCTCCGCGGTAAGCACGACACCTCTCCAGCCAGGAGTGAAGGGCGCCGAGATCGCGACCCACGAGTTCCACCATCCAGGACGCCGTGTCACGATCGAGCGAGCAGTCCAGCGCCCGCGCCTCCGCCATCACCCAGGCGGGGATGTCCCCGGCGTGCGGGGTGCGGCACTCCACGAGCGTGCAAGCCTGCACCAGGTGCTTGAGCTTTTTCGAATCCACTCCCGGAGTGGCCGCAAACGCAAGGATGGTGCTGGCGGAGGGCTGGCGAAAATACCGCTGCCAACCAGGGTGCCGCTCGATCTGCAGCTTCTCTGCCTGGCGCACTACGATCACCCGCCGGCTCCCCCACATCGGCAGCGTCGAGGCCTCCTCGAGCAGGCGAACCGGGTCGGCATCCTGCGCTGAGCCTCTCCAGAGACCGAACGAGCGCTCTTCTTCCGGAATGAGACCCGCCAGAGCCTGGAGTGCGCGCTCGGCCAGGAAGCCGGAGTCGCCCGTGATCAAAAGCAGCGGCGGAACAGCGGAGTCCTTACGGACGCTCGTGAGCAACCGCTCCAGAGGCAGCCGCTTCAACTCAGAATCCCTCCATGATGGCGGTCACCACCGAGACCGCGAACTCACGCGCCACGACATCGATGGCCACGATCTCCCGGTCAAAGAAGGTCTGACTTGTGTCGATCACCGCGACATCCACCTCCACCTCGTACTGCCGGCGGAAGACGAACTGATCGTTGGCCCACAGGGTGCGGTTCTCGCGCAGATTCTCGAGGCGCACGGAAGCGGTCACCGTGACCTCGTAACGGCTGGCACGTCCCTCGGGGGTCAGCACTACCGGGGTCGTCTCGTACCCCGTGATCACCCCTTTGAGCAGGGCGTCCGCTCCGTCCGGCCCGGGCAGGATCAGCACTTTACTTCGGGTGGAGAGCTCAACCACCACCTGCTCCGTGAAGCGCTGCTCCACCTCGGCCCGGCGGGTGCGATTCTCGAACATCGGCACCCCGACCGATTTGACGCCCCCGGGGAGCTCGCCTCCCCTGCCGACCAGGTGGTAACCGCAAGCGCCCGCGAGGAGCACGGGAACGAGAAACAGCGCGATGAAACCTATGCCGCAGGCACGCCGGCGTGCAGTGCCGAGCGGGCGCGGTCCTCCGCCCGCAAGCTTCATCGTAAGTATTTTCTTTTGAACCACTTGTGAAAACGACCCGGTCAGAGTTTACCACACCCTGGGCCGCCCCCGACCGGGGTGCTAATCGAATTTCGAGATATCGGGCACACGCCGCTCCATGAACGCAGAAAACGCTTCTCTGGCCTCGGGTGAGACCACACGCTTCAATCCCTACGCCTCATAAACCCATCTCCCACCCACCATCGTGCGCTCGACCGGTATATCGATCAGGGAGGATGGCTCCTCCTGCAGCGGGTCACGTCCCAGCACCACCAAATCCGCAACCTTGCCCGCCCGGATCGATCCCTTGACGTCCTCCTCGTACGAAGCGTAGGCGCCGTGCAGGGTACCCACGCGGATCGCCTCCTCGACCGTCACCTTCTGGCTCGCACCCCAGAGATTTCCTTTCATGTCGGTACGGGTGACGCTCGACTGCAGCGCCATCATCGGTTCGAAGGGACCCGGTGGATAGTCCGAGGTCTGCGTCACTTTGATGCCTGCGTCGAGGAACGATCGCACGGCGAACATGTGCTCGAGACGCTCGGCGCCGTACTCAGGCATCTTTTCGCCGTGAAAGTAGACGTAGGTCGAGAACGGGTTCGGGATGGCGCCGAGCTTCTGGATGCGGCGCACGAGCGACTTGCTGATGACCGTACAGTGCTCGAGCCGGAAGCGTGGGTCTTTCCTGGGTGATTCGCGCTGCAGGCGCTCGAACACGCGCAGGGTGATATCGATGCCGACGTCACCATTGGCGTGGATGCCGATCTGCCAGCCCGCCTCGTGCGCTTTGCGGGCCTGCTCGTAAAGCTCCCCTTCCTCGGTGACCAGGATCCCGTAGTCGTCGGGGCGTCCAACGTACGGTTTCGATAGTAGCGCTGTGCGTTCCGAGATCGATCCGTCGCAGATCGCCTTCATCGGCCCCACACGCACCCACCCGTCGCCCAGACCGGTGCGCACACCGGCTTCGATCATGCGATCGAGATTCGTGGAGCGGATCAAGCAGTAGACGCGAAACGACAGATCGCCCGCGGCCCGGGCATCCTGGTAGGCCAGCAAATCTTCGGTCGAGCCGCCCGCGTCGTGCACGGAGGTGACGCCGGTCGCCACCATCATCTTCGCGATCAGCTCGACCCCTTCCTGGTGATCGGCGCGCGAGAATCGGGACGGGATGACTTTCTCGAAAAAGTCATTGGCGGTCTCGAGCGTACGGCCATTGAGTTTTCCGGTTTCCGGATCGCGGACGAACTTGCCGCCGGACGGATCCGGCGTCATCTCGGACACCCCCGCGGCCTCGAAGGCTTTCGAGTTGACGTACGAGCTGTGCCCGCCCCGGTGGTTGACGTAGACCGGATGCTCCCGCGAAACATCGTCCAGATCCTGGCGTGTCAGAAAGCGACCCTCGGCCGTCTTTGTGTCGTCGTACTTGAACCCGAGCACCCACTCCCCCGGCGGCGTATTCTTCGCCCGCACGCGCAGGGTTTCCTTGATCGCCCTGATCGACCGCAGATCGCAGTCTACCTCGCGCAGATGCCGCAGTCCCGACGAGGCGGGATGGGTGTGCGCGTCGATGAAGCCGGGAAGAACCGTGTTTCCACCCAGATCGACCTTCTTCGTGAGCGCTCCGGCCAGCGGCCGGATCTCGTCATTGCTGCCGACAGCCACGAAATGCCCATTGGCGATCGCCACCGCCTGCGCGCGTGGGATAGCCTCATCCACGGTGACGATGTTGCCGTTGTACAGGACGAGATCGGGCTTTTCCGTGCCCAGGCTCAGGAACGCCACCGCGCCGAACCGCTCCAGAAATTCCCGCCGTGTTAGACCGCTCACATGATTCCCCTGTGCTTCAACTGTTGTGAAGGCCATCCAGAAATCCGTCCTGGACCTGCTGTTCGCCCTTCGTACACGCAGATCTTACCCCTGCGCCGATCCTGGAGAAAATTCTCAGACCGCTGCAGCGATAAGCGACTCCGGATTTACGCGGGGGGTTCGAATCAGAATGAGGCGAGCGCGTCACGCTCGTCCTTCCAGATCTCGAAGATTTCCTGCAGATGGGTGATCTGCATGAGGTCGAACACGCGGCCGCTCGGGTTCAGCAGCGTGACCCTGCCGCCATCCCGTTCCGCACGCTTGGCGCAGGCGACCAGCTCGCCCAGACCCGCGCTGTCCATCCACGAAACCCCCTTCAAGTTGAGAACGATCCTGCTGTGGCCGTTCTTCAGCAGATCCATCACCGCCGCCCGAAGGCGTACATCACCTACGCCGATGGCGATGCTACCGTGCAGGTCGACGACCGCTACATTTCCATGGTGTCGAACTTTGGCTCGCATGAACAACTCCCTTCCGGCCCCGGCCCGGCCATGCCGGGGAAAACGTTGGTGCGGCTCGCGGGGCCAGCTCCTGTTGTGCCTCGATTGGAGGAAGCTCAACGCAGCCGCACGCTAAGACAAAGTTATGTTCACGTTCGGAGGGGGTGCCCTGGCAGACAGATGGGTCAGCGCATCCGTCATCGGCGGACGCGGGGCCACTGCGTGGTTCGGGTGCGGAGGCAAAGGGACCTCCCTGACCTGAAGTTTAACGACTGGGCTTATTCTGCCTCAGATCGGGGGGGGAAGGTCCAGCGAAATATCCGGCCGCTCGGGCGCCAGGCTGTCGTAGGTCTCAGGCGACGACCAGGTTGAGAAGCTTGTCGGGGACGTAGACCACGCGGCGAACCGAGCGCCCGTCGAGGTGGCGGCGGATACTGTCATCGGCTCTGGCCGCCTCGAGGACTGCGTCCTGCTCGCTGCCGCGCGGCAGGCTGAGGCGGCCGCGGAGTCTGCCGTTGACCTGCACGATCACGGTCACCTCGTCCGTTACCAGGAGGGCCGGCTCACAGGACGGCCACGGGCGGGTGGAGATCAGGTCCGGGTGGCCGAGGCTCTGCCAAATCTCCTCGCTGATGTGGGGCGCGAACGGGGCAAGCAGATGCACCATGACCTCGACCGCCTCGCGCAGGGATGCTTTTTCGGGCGGGCGTTCCACACCGGCCTCAACGAAATCGCTGACCCCGTTCAGCAGTTCCATGATGGCCGCAACGGCCGTGTTCAAATGGATCCGGTCGCCGAGATCTCCCGTGACACGCTCGATCGTGCGGTGGGTGAGGCGCCTCAGGTCGAGGGCACGCGCGTCGTCACCACCCGCCGTGTCCGGCATCACCCGATCGGCTGACGAGTCCGTAGCACCCGGCTTCTTCTTTTTCTTCGCTCTTTTCCCCTGCGGCTCGAGAAGAGGACGAGCACGCTCGACCAGCCGCCACATCCTGTTGAGAAACCGGAAACAACCCTCCACTCCCCGCTCGTTCCACTCCAGGTCACGCTGGGGAGGGGCAGCGAAGAGGGCAAACAGACGGGTGGTGTCAGCTCCGTACCGCTCCACCATGGCGTCAGGGTCGACGACATTGCCCTTGCTCTTGGACATCTTGGCGCCGTCCCGAATCACCATGCCCTGGGTGAGGAGGTGATCGGCCGGCTCGTCCACGCGTAGCAGCCCCATGTCCCGGAGCACTTTGCAGAAGAAGCGCGCGTAAATGAGATGCAGCGTGGCGTGCTCGATGCCTCCGATGTAGAGATCGATAGGGGCCCAGTAACCGGTGACGGCCGCATCGAACGGGGCGCTCTCATTGCGCGGATCGGTGTAGCGGTAAAAGTACCAGGACGAATCGAAGAACGTGTCCATGGTGTCAGTCTCGCGGCGGGCCTTCCCGCCGCAGGAAGGGCATTTCACGTTGACGAAAGCGGAAGCTCGCGCCAGCGGGGACGAGCCGATCACTTCGATCCTCACCTTCTCCGGCAGGCGAACCGGAAGATCCTCGACCGGCACCGGGACAATCCCGCACCCGTCGCAGAAAATCATCGGGATGGGCGTCCCCCAGTAGCGCTGGCGGGAAATTCCCCAGTCCTTGAGCCGGTACTGAACCGTGGCGCCGCCGAAGCTGCCTTCCTTCGCCGCTTCGACCATGCGGGTGCGAGCCTCGGAGCTCTTAAGGCTCGAGAAAGGTCCCGAGTTGAAGAGTTCTCCGTCCCCCTCGAAAGCGACGCCTTCCGGAGGCTCCGACCCATCGAGCGGCCGGATCACGGGCCGCACCGGCAGGCCGTACGCCACACAGAAGTCGTGGTCACGCTGATCGTGCGCCGGCACCGCCATCACCGCGCCCGTTCCGTACTCCACCAGAATGAAGTTGGCCACCCAGATCGGCACGCCCTCTCCCGTGAACGGATTGCGCGCCCGCCGGCCGGTGAAAATCCCCTCCTTCACGGCGCCCTCGGCCACACGCTCGAGCGGATTGAGACCGCGCTGCTTCTCGACGAAAGCCATCACCGGATCCCGTTCCGGGACTCCCTCGACCAGGGCCTCGACATCCGGGTGCTCAGGTGAGAGAAACAGCGCCGTGGCTCCGAAGATCGTGTCGATGCGCGTCGTGTAGACCTTGATCCCCTCCTGCCCTGTTTCCAGCGGGAATGTAATTAAGGTGCCCTCGCTGCGGCCGATCCAGTTGCGCTGCATGGCGCGCACGCGATCAGGCCAGTGTTCGAGGCGGTCAATGCCGTCCAGGAGTTCCTGAGCGTAGCGCGTGATGCGGATGAACCATTGATCCAGCTTGCGCTGCGTGACCGGGGTCTCGCAGCGCCAGCAGGCTCCCTCCTTCACCTGCTCGTTTGCCAGCACCGTGCCGCAGCTCTCGCACCAGTTCACGAGCCGTTCGCTGCGGTAGACCAGACCACGTCTGTGCAGTTCGAGGAACAGCCACTGGTTCCAGCGGTAATACTCCTCGCGGTGCGCGGCGATCTCCCGGCTCCAGGCGTACGACAGACCGAGGTTCTGCATCTGCTGTCGCATGTAGGCGATGTTCTCTTCAGTCCACTTGTGGGGATGCACCCCGTGGGCGAGCGCGGCATTCTCCGCCGGCAGCCCAAAAGAATCCCACCCCATCGGGTGCAGCACATTACGGCCCTGCATCCGTCGCGCACGCGCCAGGGCGTCGCCTATCGAGTAGTTGCGCACGTGTCCCATGTGGATGCGCCCGCTCGGGTATGGCAGCATCTCGACCAGGTAATATTTTGGACGCGCATCGTCCTCGCGCGCCTCAAAGATTTCTTCTTTGAGCCAGCGCTCCTGCCAGCGCCTCTCGATTTCGGCGAAACAGTACTCAGCCATGGTTGGGATTCACGGGCATCCGTGCTCGGCCGGCCTCCGGAACAGAGACCGGTTCAGGCTCCCAGGATGCCGCTGATGGTCTTGACGAGGTCGGAGGGCTGGATCGGCTTGACGATGTAGGCAGTGGCTCCCAGAGCCATTCCACGCTCTCGATCCTTCTCGGCCCCCTCCGTGGTGATGATCACCACCGGGAGATCCTTGGTCTTCGGATCCTGGCGGATCAGCCCTACCAGCTTGAGACCGTCCATGACGGGCATGTTGATGTCCGTCAACACCAGGTCGACCTTTTCATCGGCCAGCTTCTTCATAGCGTCGACCCCGTCGGTGGCTTCCAGGATACGCGCACCCTTGAAGCGGCTCAGCGAGAACGCGATGAGCTGTCTCATCGTGGGCGAGTCTTCGACGATCAGAAAGGTCATGGCTTGTTCGCGGTTGCCGCGCGAAGTTCGGCGGGCCAAAGAATGGCGCTCATGCTAGCACAGCGCCGAGAATGGTTTCAAACAAGTTGCGGCTCATGGGCCCTTCCTCTCGTCTTCTTTGATGCGGATTTGCTCCCCAGTCTCTTCAGCCAGCGTGCAATTCCATCGAGAGACAGCACCTCGTTGACACAGCCAGTGCGGATTGCCTCGCCCGGCATCCCGAAGACGACGGCCGATCGCTGATCCTCCGCCACGGTGAGCCCGCCCGCCTGGTGAACCCGGCAAACGCCCTCAACGCCATCATCGCCCATACCGGTGAGTACGAGTGCCGCTACTCGACTGGAAGCCACGATGGCTGCCGAGGTAAACAGGAGATTGACGCTTGGCGTGTATCGCTCCCCCTCGCGCTGGACCCTCAGCCGCACAACTGTTTTCTCTCCACGCTTTTCCAGCCAACCCTGCTGTCCTCCAGGCAGGACCAGGCAGTGACCGGGCTTCACCTCGTCTCCATCGCTGGCCTCGCTGACCTGGATACCCACCGCTCTGTCGAGGCGCAGGGCAAAGATCTCGGTGAACAGAGCGGGCATGTGCTGCGCCACGACGATGGCGCCCGGCCACTCTGCGGGCAGAGCGCTCAGAAGGCGCTGCACCGCCGGGGGACCTCCCGTCGATGCGCCGATGACGACCAGCGGCGGATCTTCCCCACTCCCCGCCCGGGGCCGCTGCACCCGGGGCGGCTTGCGCACGGCTTGCGGCTTCAGTCTCCGCGGGGCCTGTTTGCGTCTGGCTCCC
>CBEVTG010000033.1:0-10252 GCA_965552745.1 uncultured bacterium | reverse complement strand
CTCCAGAGCGACCAGGGCGGCGGCCAGTGCGTTGAGCACGTTGTGGCGGCCGGGGGCTCGAAGCTGCACCTCGCCCAGTTTCCGGCCGCGGTAGCTCAGCCGGAAGCGTGTGGCTTCCGTGTCCACCTTTACATCCACGGCCTGCAGATCCGCCTCTGTGCTCACCCCGTAGGTGACGTGCCGGCGCTCCAGGCGACTCAGAATAGCGCGCACGCCCGGATCATCGGTACAAACCACGCCCACTCCGTAGAACGGAACCTTGTTGAGAAAGTCGACGAAAGCTCTCTGTAACTCCCCGTAGCCGGCGTAATGATCGAGGTGCTCGTGATCGATGTTGGTGACGACCGCGATGGCTGGAGCCAGGTGCAGAAACGATCCGTCGCTCTCATCTGCTTCCGCCACCATGAGCTCGCTACTGCCGAGCCGTGCGCTGCTGTCCAGGATGTTGAGACGCCCGCCGATCACCAGCGTCGGATCCAGGCCGGCCGCTGACAGGACTTGCGCCAGCATGGCGGTCGTTGTTGTCTTGCCGTGGGAGCCAGCAACGGCGACGCCAAACTTGAGACGCATCAGTTCGGCGAGCATCTCGGCGCGGGGGAGAATCGGAATTCCCAGGCGGCGAGCTTCCTGAATCTCCGGATTGTCGGGACGCACCGCAGAGGAGACCACGACCGCCTGCGCGCCTTTGACGTGACGCGGATCGTGGCCGATCCATACGGTTCCACCCAGGGAACGCAGACGGCGCACGGACTCGCTTTCTTTGAGATCGGATCCGGTGATTTGCACCTGCATGTTGAGCAACACTTCGGCGATGCCGCTCATGCCGATGCCACCGATTCCGATGAAGTGCAGGTGCTGGGGTTTGCGGAACATCGTGTGCTAGGGATCTGACGGGCTCCTGGAAACCCGGGCGGCGAGATCGACCACGCGCGCAGCAGCATTCGGGAAGCCCAGGGCGCGACTTCGCGCTGCCATCCGCACGCGACGCGGCTCGTCTTGGGCGAGTTCCAGGATAGTTCCGGCCAGGCGCTCAGCCGTCAGATCGTCCTGCTCTCTCACGACGGCCGCGCCGCGGTCGGCCAAGTAACGCGCATTATACACCTGGTGATTGCGTGCTGCGTGCGGGAAAGGCACGAAAATCACGGGTTTTCCGCAAGCGGTGATCTCCGCAACGGTAGTGGCGCCGGCGCGGCAGACGACGAGATCGGCCCAGCCATACTGTTCCCATACACGCTCCAGGAACGGCTCCACGCGCCACTCGAACCGATCGCCGGCATGTTTCTCGTAGATGCGCCGGGTTTCTTCTTCATCCATCTCGCCGCTCTGGTGAACGATCGATAGGCGAGGACATAGGGGTTTCAGATACACGGTAGCTTCCGACATCAAACGGTTCAGTGCGCGCGCCCCGCGGCTGCCGCCAAGCACCAGCAGATGAAAGCGATCATCGTTCGGCCTCTGTGCACCCTTGAGCACTGCACGGCGTAAGGGGTTACCCGTTACCACCACCCTCCCGCTCAGACTTCGGCGGCTTTCCTCGAACGTCACCGCCACCGCCTCCACCCAGGGTGCCAGAATGCGGTTGGTGACGCCCGGAAGCAGGTTTTGTTCCTGCAGTACGGTCGGCACGCCGGCGAGCGTGGCGGCCAGCGCCAGCGGCCCGGAAGCGTAACCTCCGACGCCGATCACCACATCAGGCTTCAGGCGGGCGAGGAGAGAGAGGGCCTGGACCAGACCGACCGGAGCCCGCAGGCACAGGCTCACCAGGCGCGAGGCGATCCCTTTTCCGATCACTCCCCCCGAGCAGATGCCGACGACGGCGAAACCGGAGCGAGGCACCAGACGCATTTCCATGCCTTTCGGTGTGCCGACGAAGATCACTTCGGGGCGCGGCGAGCGCGAGATCAACTCCTCAGCAATTGCCAGGCCGGGATAAATGTGTCCTCCCGTCCCGCCGCCAGCGATGAGCACGCGTTTCATGAAGAGTGTTGCGACAGGTTGAGCAATATGCCGATGCTGGCGAGTGAGCACACCAGCGAAGATCCTCCGTACGACACGAAGGGCAGGGGCAGGCCCTTTGTCGGAAGCAGGGCCAGCACCACTCCCATGTTTATGAGCGCCGACACTCCCAGGCCCAGAGTCAATCCGGTCCCGAGCACGGCTCCGAAACGATCCGGCGCCCGGGCCGAAGCGCGCAGACCACGCCAGAGGATCACCGCAAAACCGAACAGCACGGCAACGGAACCGATAAATCCGGTCTCTTCCGCAACGACGGCATAGATGAAATCAGTGTGCGGTTCCGGAAGAAAGAACTGCTTCTGCTGTCCTTCTCCGAGATTTCGACCGCTCAGCCCCCCGCTCGAGACTGCCAGCAGTGATTGGTTGGACTGAAAACCTGAACCCTGTAGATCGGCATCGGGGTTGAAGAATGTGACGACACGCTGCACGCGATAGTCGGCTGAAAATATGAAGACGGTCAACACTGCCGTAGCTACCAGACCCACCACGGCCATCTGTCGAAGCGGGATGCCTCCCATATAGAGCACGAGGAGGGAAGTGAGCATGAGGATGGCGCAGGTGCCGAGGTCCGGTTCGAGCATGACCAGAAGCGAAGTCTGGCCGATCAGGATCAGGCAGGGAAGCAGCGTACTCTTCCAGTTGCGGATCTCCACACGTGGTCGATCGAGCCAGCCGGCGAGAGCGATCACCAGCACGATCTTGGCCATCTCGGACGGTTGCAGGTTGAAGAAGCCAAGATCGAGCCAGCGGTGGACGTCCTGGATCGGCGGCCGCAGGAGCACGAGGACGAGAAGACCGGTAATGCCCAGAACGAGCGCACTGCTGAACCAGCGGCTGCGATAGGCGCGGTAGGGGAAAAACATGGTCAGGAACATGATCACCAGGCCGATGCCGGCCGCGACGGACTGGCGAAGCAGAAAGTGGTAGGGATTCTGATAGTCCTGGCGCGATATGGCCGAGGAAGCGCTGTAGACCATCAGCAGGCCGAACAGAGTCAGTGCCAGAGGAACGCTGAACAGCCATCGATCAAACACCAGACGCCGGGCCATTGGTCTCCTTCTCCATGATAGCGCGCACGCGCGCGCGAAAATCATCCCCGCGTTCCTCATAGGAACGGTACTGATCGAACGATGCGCAGGCCGGCGACAGCAGCACCACGTCACCGCTGCGAGCCAGATCGCGGGCTTCCCGAAGCGCGGATGACAGGTCAATCACCCTCCGTATGGGAACCACATCTCCCAGAGCTTCGGTGATGTGCTCTGCGGCTTCCCCCATGACGATAACTCCCCGCACGCGGTCGCTGCCGGCAATCGTCTTGAGGGGCTGAAAGTCGGAGTCTTTCTCCCGTCCTCCCAGGATCCACACAATAGGTTGATCGAAGGCTTCAACAGCTCTGAGCGCCGCATCAACATTTGTGGCCTTGGAGTCGTTGACAAATTCGATCCCTCCCAGGGCGCCGACTGGCTCCATGCGGTGCGGCAGCGGGCGGAATGAGCGCAGGCCGCTTGCCAGATCGGACACTTGAGCACCGCACAATGACGCCGCGGTCAGGGAGGCCAGCGCGTTTGAGATGTTGTGGGATCCACGTAGCGCATACTGCGTGCATGGGAGCAGTGGCCGGGGCGCCAGTTCGCCGGAACGCGCCACGAAACTTCCGTGCTCGACGGCGAAGCGCGGCCGAGGATCCGGCGACAGACCGAACCAGGAGATTTGCGAGTGGATTCGATCGGCGGCTGCGGCCACCAGGGTGTCATCGAGGTTCAGCACGGCATGATCCTCAGATGTCTGATTGGTGAAGATGCGTTCTTTTGCGTTGCGGTAATGACTGAAGTCGGAATGGCGGTCGAGATGGTCCCGGGTGAGGTTGAGGTGAACGGCGATATGTGGACGCAACTGATCGATGGTCTCGAGCTGGAAGGAGGACATCTCGACAACGTACCAGCGGGAGGCGGAGTCCTCGCTGACCAGTGAGCTCAGGGGCACGCCGATGTTGCCGCAGGCCACCGCATCGATCCGGGCCTCGCGCAACAGGTGGGCTGTGAGTGATGTCGTTGTTGTCTTTCCGTTAGAGCCGGTAACGCCGGCGATCGATCCCTTGATAAATCTCCAGGCCAGCTCGACCTCGGCCCAGACGGGAACCCCGGCTTCACGCGCCTGCCGGATCTCGGCGAGATCGGACGGTACGCCGGGGCTCACCACGACCAGATCGGCCTCGCGGAACGAGACGGCACGATGGCGCCCCGCCTCGAGGCAGACACCCTTCTCTGTGAGCTCGCGGATTTCTGGATCAAGGTCCGCGACGGGGCGGTGGTCGGTGAGCGTCACCTGATAGCCATGCCCGAGCAGCAGGGCGGTCGCCGCCAGGCCGCTGCGCGCTGCGCCGACCACGAGGATACGGTTACCGGGCAGGCCGGGATCCGAAGTCATCTCAGCTTCAGGGTCGCGAGCCCCAGCAGGGCGAAGATGATGGCCACGATCCAGAACCGGATAATCACCTCCGGTTCTCTCCAGCCCATCTGCTCAAAATGATGGTGCAGGGGGGCCATGCGGAAAATGCGCCGCCCGTTCCGCAGGCGGAACGACGTGACCTGCAGGATCACCGAAAGGGCCTCCACCACGAACAGCCCGCCCACCAGAACCAGCAGGATTTCCTGCTTGATCAGAACGGCCAGCGTTCCGAGAGCAGCGCCGAGAGACATGGATCCCACGTCTCCCATGAACACCTTGGCGGGATTGCAGTTGAACCACAGAAATCCGAGACTGGCCCCGAGCAACGATCCGCAGAATACGGTGAGCTCACCGCTACCCTTGATATTGAAGATACCCAGGTACTCAGCAACCAGAGCGTGACCGACCGCATACGTGAGCAGTGCATAAGTTCCCGTGGCGATCAGAACTGAGCCGATAGCCAGCCCGTCCAGGCCGTCCGTCAGGTTGACGGCGTTGGCGGATCCCACGATCACCAGCATGGAGAAGGGGACATAAAACCAGCCGATGTCCGGACGGAAAGTCTTGAAGAATGGCACGCTAAGCTCGGTGCTGTACAACCCATACGTGTTCATCGCCATGAGCCCCATCCCCACCAGCAACGCGAGGATACCTTGCACGATGAACTTCTGACGTGTCGTGAGTCCCAGGTTTCGACGATGCGCAACCTTGAGGTAGTCGTCGAGAAAGCCCAGTGCGCCGAATGCCAGGGTCGAGCCAGTCAGGATCCATACGAACGGATTCTTGAGATCGGTCCACAACAAGGTCGGGACCAGCACGGCGATCAGGATCAACAGGCCGCCCATGGTGGGCGTGCCCTGCTTGGCCTGGTGGCTCCGGGGTCCCTCCTCCCGGATGTGCTGGCCAATCTGCATTTCGCGCAGCTTGCGGATGAGGCGGCCGCCGAGCACGAACGAAATGAGCAGGGCCGTGAGCACGGCCATCGCTGTGCGGAACGTGATGTATCGGAAAACGTTGAATGCGGAAACCCATTCGCGAAGAGGCAGGAGAAGGTGATATAGCATGAAGTGTTTATCCTCGCACCCGGGTTCGCGCGAGAGCCTCGACGACTTTCTCGAGGCGGACGCCGCGGGAACCCTTGACCAGAATCGTGTCTCCGGGCTTGATTTCGTTTGTGATCGCCACTGCCGCTTCCCCGGAGTCAGAGAAGTGGTGGGCGCTCTTGTGGCCGGCGGCCCGCGCCGCCTCGATGGCCGTCTGCATGCGCTCGCCGACGCCGAAAAAAACTGCGACTCCGGAACGTGCTATGCGCTCGCCGGCTGAGCGATGTTCTTCGGACTCGAGCGCTCCCAGCTCGAGCATGTCGCCCGCCACGATCAGTCGGCGTCCATGTGGAGCCATCTGGCCCAGCGCCCGCAGGGCTTCCTCGAGCGCGACGGGATTAGAATTGTAGCAATCATCCAGCAGACGCACATCACCCGGAAGCTCCAGCAGGCGGCCACGGTGCTCGAGCGGCTCGACCTCAGATAGAACGCCGCACAGTCGGACGAGGTCTCCTCCCATGGCGAGCCCTGTGGCCAGTGCCGCCAGCGCGTTGCTGAGGAAATGGGCTCCAAGGAACTTGAGCTCGAGTTGAGCCGATTTGCCCGCGTACGCCACATTCGCCCGCACCCCGTGAGGGTGGAACTCAACCCTCTCTCCCCGGATGTCAGCCTCGCGTTCGATCCCAAAGCTGACGATGCTTCCACCCCGGCGTGCGAAGCGGCCCGCGATGGCCATGATCCGGGCGTCATCGGCGTTCATCACCGCTATCGTGCCGGGACGCATGCCGAGGAACAGCTCTTCCTTGGCTGCCGCGATCTTTTCGAGCGTGCCGAAGAATTCAATGTGCGCCGGACCGACGTTGATGAGTGCTCCGATGTCGGGATCGCAGATCTCCACCAGCCGAGCCAGCTCCCCGGGCCGGCTCATACCCGCTTCGAGCACGGCATAACGGTGATCCGGCTGCAGGCGGAGCAGGGCCAGGGGAAGTCCGTAAAGGTTGTTGAGGTTGCCGGGCGACCCCAGTGTGGAGCCCAGACTGGAGACCACCTGCTGCGTCATGGCCCGTGTCGTTGTCTTACCGGCGCTGCCGGTGATGGCCACCACTTTGGGGTTGATCCGGCGGCGTACATAGGTTGAGAGATCCTGCAGCGCCCGCGTTGTGTCCTTCACGTGCACCAGGGGGCCGGCCGCCGGTGAAGCCGGAGCGGCGTGGATCACGGCAGCGGCGGCGGCTCCCTCGAACGCTCCGGGAACGAAGCGGTGGGCGTCGTGGTTGGGTCCGACGAGAGCGAAGAAGAGCGCTCCCGGTCCGATCGTGCGTGTGTCGATCGAGTATTCGCTGACTTCAAGGGCGCCGGAACCGGCCGCACCCTCGAGCCTGCCACCCAGAGCTTCGGAGATCTCCGCCAGCGTCAGCTTCATCATTCACCTTCCGCCATACGGCCGCCCGGAAGAGCCCTGAGGGAGATGCGGGCCTGCTCCCGGTCGTCGAACGGTAGGCGGCGATCCGCCACCAGCTGCTCACGCTCGTGACCCTTGCCGGCGATCAGCACGGCGTCGCCCTGCCGGGCCTCGGACACCGCTGCGGAGATGGCGGCGGCTCGATCCGGAATCACCTGGTAAGGGTGCTCCGAAGACGCCTGCTTCACGCCGAGCTCGATGTCGCGAAGGATGGCGAGGGGATTCTCTCGACGGGGGTTGTCCGAGGTGAGATACAGTCGATCGGCCCCTGCCGCGGCTGCGGCTCCCATGGGAGCACGCTTGCTGCGATCACGGTCTCCTCCACACCCGAACACGCACAGCAGGCGGCCGCGTGTGAGCTCGCGCAAGGAGCTGAGCGCATTGCGCAGGGCATCTTCGGTGTGCGCGAAGTCGACGATCACCAGAAACGACTGGCCTTCATCGATGGACTCCATCCGTCCAGGTACCGGCTCCACCCGTGCCGCGCCCGAAGCGATCTTCTCGTCCGATATTCCCAGACTCCAGGCGGCGGTCGCAGCGGCGGCCAGGTTGCGAAGATTGTGGCGTCCCGTCAGCGGCATGCGGGCGTGGATCCATCCCCGTGGCGTGCGCAGCACGGCCGCCGTGCTTCCGAGCGAGACCTGGGCCGACTCCACCCGTACCTCCGGAACGGCCCACCAGCGCTCACGAGTGGTGTTCGGAATCCGGCCGACCGCATAGGTGAGCACGCGTGCCTCGGTCAGGCGCGACAGGCGCTCTCCGTGGGGATCATCGGCCGGAAGAACCGCTACGGCATCCTCATCGAGGGAGCAGAACAGACGTGCCTTTGACTCGAAGTACGCTTCAAGCGTCTCATGGTAGTCGAGGTGATCCTGGGTAAAGTTCGTGAACACGGCGCACCTGAAACGCAGGCCTTCAACGCGGCTCTGGTGCAACGCCTGCGATGAAGCTTCCAGAACCGCATGCGTGCACTTTTCCTCCACCATTCGCGCCAGCTGAGCGCACAGAGTAGGTGCGTCCGGTGTCGTCAGAGTCGAGATCTCACTTCGATCGCCGACGCGAGTGCGAATCGTCCCGATACCGCCCGGCTTCCCTCCCGAAGCCTCAATCATCGATTCGAGAAGCCAGGCTGTCGTTGTCTTGCCCTTGGTGCCAGTCACGCCGACGAGGGTCAGCTCGAGATCCGGATTTCCATGGAACCGGCGCGCCAGGCGGGCCAGGGCGGGACGCTCATCCGCCACCCGCACCCAGGTAGCGCCGTCAGCTCGATCCTGACGCGGAGAGGAAGAAACGATGGCGCACGCGCCCGCGTCCAGGGCCTGGGGGAGGTACCGGTGACCGTCTTCCCGCCAGCCGCGGACGGCCACGAAGACCGTTCCCGGTGTCGCGCGCCTCGAATCGCACTCCACACCGGTCACCTCGATCTCCACTCCGCCGTCGATCTCGGCGTCCGGCGTCGCCTCCAGAAGATTCGAGAGCGAGAGACAGCGCACGGGAGGGGTGTCCTCGGTTCAGCGCGAGCGATCGGCGAAGCGCGTCCGGTCTCTTGCAGTTGATGCTTCTGCAACGATCGACGGGGCACTGGCCGCTCGTATTGCCAGAATGCTGGGTTGCACTCGCAAGTACTGCAAGGCAGGCTGGGCGATGCGTGAAAACACCGGGGCGGCGACCGAGCCTCCGTGGTAGTCGCCTTGCGGTGAATCGATGACAACCAGGATCGTCAGGGCCGGTGTTTCGAGCGGAACCCAGCCTACGAAGGAAGCCACGAAGTTATCGGAGCTGTAGCGGCCGGTCGAATCAATCTTCTGGGCCGTGCCGGTCTTGCCGGCGACCGTGTAACCGGGAACACTGGCGAGGCGGCCGGTTCCGCGCAGGACGACTCCGCTCAGGATACGCTGCAGAGTCTCGGCTGTCGCGGGCGAGATGACCTGCCGCCCCGGTGATCCCTTGGCCACGCGCAGCACGCGTCCATCGCGACCAATGACGCGCTGCACGAGGTACGGCTCATGATAAACCCCACCGTTGGCCAGAACGGTCGTGGCGACCGCGAGCTGCAGGGGCGTTACGCTCACTTCCTGTCCTATCGAGATCATCGCCTGCGATAGATCGGACCAGGCAGCGGGTGATCGCAGGATACCGCTGTTCTCACCCGACAGGCCGACGCCTGTGCGGGCCCCGAACCCGAAGGCTGCCAGCGACTCGAACAGCCTCTGGGCGTCCAGACGGGAGGAGATCTTGATGATTCCGACGTTGCTCGACTTCTCGAGGACCTGCGAGAAGGTCAGGTCACCAAATGGCTTGTGATCCTTGACCATGCGGCGGCCCACCCGCACGGCGCCGTTCTGGCAGTCAAAGAGTTCGGAGGGTCGGGCCACGCCCTCCTCCAGGGCGGTGGCGGCGACAAACATTTTGAACGTGGAGCCGGGTTCGTAGGCGTCTGAGACGGCCCGGTTCCGCCAGGAGTTCTTCGAGTAACGCTGGAAGTGGTTCGGGTCGTAGGTGGGAACGTTTGCCATCGCCAGAACCGCCCCGTTCGAGGGATTGAGGATGACGACGGCTCCGGACTTCGCGCGGCTCTTCTCCACAGCGGCCGCAAGCTCACGTTCGGCGATATGCTGCAGCACGCGGTCGAGCGTCAGCACGAGAGAGGCACCGCCCGTGGGGCGTTTCTCGGTGCGGGCGCGAATCCCCTCGCCGTGCCCGTTGCGGTAAGTCCGCACCAGGCCCGGTTCCCCGAGGATCAAATTGTCGTGACTGTGCTCGATCCCGGCCAGGCCGGCATTGTCGATGCCCACATAGCCCAGCACGTGGGACGCCAGTTCATGGTTCGGGTACGCGCGCTGGCTCTCCTCGACGAAACTCACACCCGGCAGTTTCAGTTTCTCGATCCGGGTCTTCTCCGACTCCGAGACCTTGCGCTTGATCCAGACGAACTGGCGGTCTTTCTTCAATCGTTTTCGAAGCTTGGCCTCGTTCACCCGCAGGGGGCTTGCGAGTTTCTTCGCTGTTCTGCTGGCCGATTTGACCTGGGATGGGTTGGCGTAGATGGAATAAACATCCGCGCTCAGGGCCAGTTCATGGCCGTTCCGATCAAAGATGGCTCCGCGGATCGGATCGAGCTTAAGAACTCGCTCATGCTGGCGCTGAACGATCTGTTGCATTTCGTCCGCACGCAGTATCTGCAGATCAACGAGCCGCCACAGCACCGCTGCGTGCAGGACGATCAATCCCACGACCACCACTCCGAGACGGTATCGAGACAGAAGACACCTTTTCATTATTA
>CBEVTG010000032.1:0-10511 GCA_965552745.1 uncultured bacterium | reverse complement strand
GCGCACGACCATCGCCGCAGTCCCGGCAAGCGTTCCGACTAGAAGAACGTAATCTGCAGGTGAAAAAATTCCCATTTCCCCGGCTCCGAAACCGTATCTCGTTATCATACTGGAGCCTTCCGCCGGGTAGCAATGCAGTGAAGGACGAATGAAGCGCTCGGAGGGCGTTTTCGTAAGCTTGCGCGGGTTGTGAGGGGATCCGACCTTCTGTTATTATTCCGCGCACATCTAAATATTTACTGGTCAATGACTTCAGAGAAAAAGACTCTGTATCTGGACTGCCTCTCAGGCGTCAGCGGTGACATGTTCACCGGCGCCCTGATCGATCTGGGCGTGGCGCCGACCCGCCTCAAGAAGATCCTCTCGGGTCTCCCTTTGAAGGGATACCGGGTGCGCACGAGCAAGTGCCGCCGGGGCGGACTGGGAGCCACACGCTTCATCGTGGAGACCGGTCACGATCATGCCCACCGCGGCCTGCGCGAGATCTCCCGCATCCTCAAGCGCGCCGACATCCCCCAGCCGGTGCGCAGCATGGCGCAGGAGGTGGTCGGCAGGCTGGTACAGGCGGAGGCCCGCGTGCACCGCATCCCAAAGGAAAAAGTGCACCTGCACGAGGTGGGCGCGGTGGATGCGATCGTGGACATCGTCGCCGGCGCGGCGTGCCTTCATCTGCTGGGCGTCGGGCGCGTGGAGTGCTCGGAGCTGCCCCTCGGCGGAGGCAGCGTGAAAGCCGCCCACGGCACGCTTCCGGTGCCGGCCCCCGCCACTCTCGAGCTCCTGCGCGGCATCCCCGTGCGCCCGGGCCCCGTGGAAGCGGAGTTGGTCACTCCCACAGGAGCGGCGCTGGTGTCGACCGTTGCCACGCGCTTCGGACCCCCGCCGCCGATGACGGTCGAACGCATCGGGCACGGCGCCGGCGCGCGTGACTTCAAGGATCACCCCAACATACTGCGCGCCTGGTGGGGCCCGGCACGCACCGCGGCGGGACGATCCGAGATTCTCGTCATCGAGGCCACCCTCGATGATCTCAGCCCACAGGTGTACGGTTACCTGATGGAGCAGCTCCTCAAAGCCGGAGCGCTCGACGTGCAGTACACGCCGGTGCAGATGAAGAAGAGCCGCCCCGGGATCAACATCACGGTCCTGTCGCGGCCGGGCGCCGCGCCTGCCCTCGAGCAGATCCTTTTTGAAGAGACCTCAACCCTGGGTGTGCGCTCGTGGCCGGCGACGCGTCGCGAGCTGGAGCGCCGCATACACAGCGTCAAAACCCGATTTGGTAAGATACCCGTCAAGCTGGCCGGCAGCGATGATCGTCTCCTGCACGCGGCACCCGAGTATGAAGCCTGCGCCCGCGCCGCTCGCCGCCACCGCGTGCCGCTCAAGCGGGTGCAGCAGGCTGCGCTCGAAGCGTTGCCGTCGCGCCTGCGGCGTTCCCGTTCATGAAAAAAGATACCTTCTACCTCACGACGCCGATCTATTACGTCAACGACGTGCCTCACATCGGGCACGCGTACACCACGATCGTCGCCGACGCCATCGCCAGGCACGCGCGCCTGAGCGGCAAGAACGTCTACTTCCTCACGGGCAGCGACGAGCATGGACAGAAGATCGAGCGCGCCGCCCGCAAGCAGGATCTGGAACCTCGCCAGCTCGTGGATCGCGTCGTCAAGCGCTTCCAGCAGCTCTGGAAGCGGCTGGAGATCTCGCACGATGACTTCATCCGCACCACGGAGCCGCGCCACAGAAAAGGCGTGGAGGATCTGTTCCGGGCGGTAAAGGAACGAGGCGACATTTATCTCGATCGGTACCGCGGCTGGTACTGCACCGGATGCGAATCGTTCTACACTGCAGCACAGCTCGTGGAAGGCCGCTGTCCCGAACAGGGTCATCCCGTGGAAGAGCTCGAAGAGGAGAGTTACTTCTTCCGGCTGTCGCGCTACCAGGACGCGCTGCTCGAGCATTACGAGAAACACCCCGAGTTCGTGCGCCCCGCGACCCGCCTCAATGAGGCTCGGGAGTTCGTGCGCTCGGGGCTGAGGGACCTGAGCATCAGCCGCACGGGCTTTGACTGGGGCATCCCGGTCCCCGGAGACGACCGGCACGTGCTCTACGTGTGGTTCGACGCCCTCACCAATTACCTGGCGGCCGCCGGCTACGGCGCCGACCCGCAGCGCTTCGGGAAGCTGTGGCCCGCGGACCTGCACCTGGTGGGCAAGGACATTCTGCGCTTCCACGCCGTCTACTGGCCCGCCTTCCTGATGTCGGCCGGCCTGCCTCTGCCGCGCACAGTGTTCGGACACGGCTGGTGGCTGACGGCGCAGGGCAAGATGTCGAAGTCGAAGGGCAAGGTCGTCGATCCCGTGCCGCTCATCGAACAGTTCAACGTCGATCCGGTGCGCTATTTTCTGCTGCGTGAGATGACATTCGGTCAGGACGGCGCCTACTCCGACGAGGCGCTCATTGATCGCATCAACAGTGACCTCGCCAACGATCTGGGAAATCTGGTGCAGCGCACCCTGGCCATGGTGCACTCGTACCTGGACGGACAGGTCGAACCGCCGGACGAGAACATCCTGCCCGACTCCGCATCGCTGGCCGATCTCGCGCGCAAATCGTTCGGGGCTTACCGCGAGCACATGGATTCGTACGCGTTCTCGGTCGGGCTGGCGGCTCTGTGGGATCTGGTGGGAGGCATCAACCGCTTCCTGGTCAAACACGAGCCGTGGCGCAAGCCGGAGGGCAAGGACGACGAGGCACGCCGCGCCGCAGTGCTCGGGTCCGCCGTCGAGGCGTTGCGCTGGGTGGCGCTGGGAATTGCTGCTTCGATGCCAGAATCGGCGGAGACGTTGCTCGACCTGCTCGGCTTCTCTAAGAAGGAACTTCAGGCGGGGTACGACGCCCTCAAGTGGGGCAAATGGGACAAGAAACCCACGCGCTGCAGGCGGGCCGAGGCCCTCTTCCCGCGCGTGGACAAGCAGGCTTACTTTGCGGCGCCCGATGCGGCTTCCGCGTCCGCTTCAGGTGACCGCTCGCCCGACTCCGGGAGGAAATCGATGGATACCGCACCCGATCAGATCACCATTCAGGACTTCCAGCGCGTCAAGCTGAAAACCGCCAGGATCACCGCGGCCGAGAAGGTGGAAGGCACCGACCGGCTGCTCAAGATCGAGGTCGACCTCGGGGACGAGAAGCGCACCATCGTCTCTGGCATCGCCGAGCAGTACAGCGCCGACTCACTGGTCGGAAAGACCGTTGTCGTGGTCACCAACCTGAAGCCGGCCCGCATCCGGGGCGTGGACTCAAATGGCATGTTGCTGGCCGCGGGCGTGGGTGAAGAGGATCGCCCGTTCATCTGCACGTTCGCCGAAGATGTTCCCCCCGGTGCCCCCGTGCGTTGAAGCAGCGGACCTCCTCCAGGATCCACACTCCCAGGAACGGCGTGTACTCCAACCACAGGAGCGCCCATTCCGGCAGGCCACACCAGCCAGCAGGGGCATAAGACAGGAAGATCGTCGCCGAGAACACGAACCACGCACCGGCCCGGTACCAGGCCGCAAACGGCAGCACCCACAGCAAGTACCAGGGATAGACGGTCGGCGCGAAGAGAAGGACCATCCCCATGAGCCGGAAGGCGGCCCACGGTGGCTCGGCGCGTGTGCGCCAGAGCCACACCACAGCTCCGGCCAGGCCGGCCGCCACCAGCAGCTTGGCGATCTGCCTCGGCTCGGTGTGGGGCCAGATGAGCGGCTCCCAGCCAGGCTTCCCTGCCGCGGAGCAGATTGACCCCCACAGGCTGTCAATTCCCTGCTTGAGGTTGAGCCACTCGATAGCCTCGCGCAGGTAGCGGAAAAGAAAAGCGTTCGATTCCCAGTGCCTGCCGTACGTCAGGAGCCCTTCCCAGAGCCTTCCTCCCGCCCCGAGATAGGGGGCCCACAGAGCCGCCCACAGCAGCAGCGGCAGGACCCAGAAGCGCTTTGGCACCGCCCGCATCCATATGGGTAACGCTATGATAGGAAAAAACTTAGCGGCGATCGCCGCGCCCAGAGCCGTAATTGACAGCCCGGATCGGCCGAGTATAATGAGCACGCACGAACAGACGAGTAGTCCGACTCCGAGGACGTCGTTGTGTCCGCTTCCGGCTCCCTCGATGATGACGAGGGGGTTCCAGAGGTACAACAGAAGCCAGGCGGGCGACAGACCCCTCAGGCGCCAGAGTCGAAGCAGAGCCAGCCAGGTGCCGATCTCCACCAGCACCCACAGCGCCTTCATCGCAAACACGCCTGTCGAGATGAATGCGGCCGCAGCAAACAGGAGTTGCGAGAGCGGCGGATAGATAGTGGGCACTTCCGGATGGTTGATGAGCGGATGCAGGTCGTCCCGAAGATCGGCCAGAATCGGGTCGTCCGGCGCGAAACGGAACGGATTGATGCCGTTCAGCTGCATCTTGCCGTCCCAGACATAGCGGTAGATGTCGTCGGAGAGGACCGGGGTCGTGAACAGGAGCGTCAGCCGGAACAGAACCGCAAACCCCAGCGCCCAGCGCAGGTCGAGCCCCCCGAAGGGCTGCCCTCGCAATTTACCCGCGACCACAAGAACTGGGACGAACAGGAACAAGTAGAGGGCCAGATGCGTTCCGTACGAGAGGCTTCCGCCGGCAGGCCAGGCCCAGATCAGGTAGCCGATCTCGGCCAGGGCACCGAGCCCCAGCCAGAGCGCGGACCGCAGGCCAGGGCCGGCCGGCGCAGGATCGGGCGCCACGGGAGCGCCGGTGTCGGGAGTAGGATGGGTCGGCACGGCAGTGGCGGGATTCTAGCAGAGGGCTTTACGATTCGATGAGCACATTGCAGGCAGCGATTCTGGGAATCTACTTTTCCGCCCTTCTGGTGCTATCCATCTACGGACTCCACCGCTACTACCTGGTTTATCACTATCTCCGAAATCGGAACCAGCGCCCGAGCCCGGCCAGCCGATTCGACCACCTCCCGGTGGTCACCGTGCAGCTGCCGATTTACAACGAGGTCTACGTCACCGAGCGGCTCATCCGCGCCGTATGCAATCTCGCCTATCCTCGGGAGCAACTGGAGATCCAGGTGCTCGATGACTCCACGGACGAGACCACCGAGGTGGCCCGCCGCGTGGTTGGGGAGATGCGGGAGCGCGGGCACGATATCCACCTGCTTCACCGCAACGATCGCAGCGGCTTTAAAGCGGGGGCGCTCGAGGCGGGCCTGCGTGTGGCGCGTGGCGAGTTCGTGGCCATCTTCGACGCCGACTTCGTGGCCAACCGGGATTTCCTGCAGCGGTCGATCGACTTCTTCACCGATCCGCAGATCGGCATGGTTCAGGTGCGCTGGGGCCATCTCAACCGGGACTACTCCCTGCTGACGCGCGTGCAGTCGATCTTCCTGGACGGCCACTTCATCATCGAGCACACGGCCCGCAACCGCTCCGGCTGCTTCTTCAACTTCAACGGCACGGCGGGCGTGTGGCGCAGAGAGTGCATCGAGTCCGCCGGCGGCTGGCAGCACGACACGCTCACCGAAGATCTCGATCTGTCGTACCGCGCCCAGCTGAAGGGCTGGAAGTTCGTCTTCCTGCCGGACGTACAGAGCCCGGCCGAGCTGCCGGTAGACATGAACTCTTTCAAGTCGCAGCAGCACCGCTGGGCCAAGGGCTCGATCCAGACAGGGAAGAAGCTCCTGCCGACCCTCTGGGCCAGCGACCTGCCGTTGCGGGTCAAGCTCGAGGCATCGTTCCACCTCAGCAGCAACGCCGCCTACCTGCTCATGGTCGTGGTTTCGCTGCTGATGTTCCCTTCGCTCGTCATTCGCCAGACAATGGGGCTGGGCCACTTCCTGTGGTTTGACCTGCTGCTCTTCGGATCGGCCACCTTCTCGATCTCGACCTTTTACCTGTGCTCGCAACGCGAGGCCGACATCTCCTGGCTGCAGTCAATCAAGTACCTGCCATTGCTGATGTCCCTGGGGATCGGCCTCTCGGTGAACAACGCCCGCGCCGTGGCCGAGGCACTGCTCGGCCACCAGAGCGAGTTCACGCGCACACCCAAGTTCGGAGTGGTGCGCCGCGAGCGCCACCGGAGAATGCGCAAATATGTCAACCTGGGCAGCCGCTTCACGTTGATCGAAGTGGCCCTGGCTGCCTATTTCTGCGTCGCCGCCGCCTACTGCGTGACCCACGGCATGTACCTGTCCCTCCCCTTCCTGGTGCTGTTTCTGGCAGGCTTCACCTATACGGCGGCGCTGTCGGCCACGCCCCCGCGCAGGCCCCTGGCTTTCCCCCGGCGACGGCTCTCGGCCGGCTAGCCCCCCCCTCCCCCCGGCCGCGCGCATCACCGCCCCAGCGACTGGCCGCTCCGATCCGCGCGTCAGTAATCTGCCCCTTCACACCGGTCCGGTGTTAAAATTGGAGTGATCATTCGCAGCCAGAGCGAACGCTCCCGGTACCATGGCAGGAGGAGGAGTTGCATGATGTCGTCCACATTCGATCTCTCGAAAAGAAGTCCTCTGGAGGCCGGCTTCCGGATGCCGGCCGAGTGGGAGCAGCACTCCCGGTGCTGGATGGCCTGGCCTTACCGGCAGGAGCTGTGGGCCAAATCGCTCTCCGAAACCCAGAAAGGATACGCCGAGGTGGCGACAGCGATTGCCGAGTTCGAGCCGGTGACGATGATCACGCCCCCCGAAGCTGCCGATAGCGCCGCGAAGCTCTGCGGCCCGGGCATCGAGCTATTCCCCCTGGAGATTGACGACTCCTGGACTCGTGACTCAGGTCCCCTGTTTCTCACGCGGGATGACGGCAAACAGGCGGCGACCGCCTGGCACTTCAACGCCTGGGGTGAAAAGTTTGACCGCTACGAGTGGGACGCGCGCATCGCCCCCAGCGTGTGCAAGCGTGCCGGTGTTCCCATGTACCAGTCACCTCTTTACCTGGAGGGAGGCGCTCTCCACGTGGACGGCGAGGGAACAATTCTCACCACCGAATCGTGCATCCTCAACAAGAACCGGAACCCGGACCTGACCCGGAAGCAGGCCGAGCGTGAGCTGTGCCGCGCCCTTGGCGCCTCCAAGGTGATCTGGCTGCCCGGCGGCCTGGAGGAGGGCGACGTCACGGATGGCCACATCGATGGCCTCGCGTGTTTCGTACGGCCGGGTGTCATCCTTCTCGAGACCGCGCTCGACCCGAAGGATCCACGTTATGGAATTCTCCAGGAAAATCGCAAGGCGCTGGACGGTGTGACCGACGCCAGAGGCCGCCCCGTAGAGATCGTTTATATCGAGGAGGCGTACGAGGCCGAAGCGGGAAGCGCCACTTACTGCCGCTCCTACATCAACTTTTACGTCGCCAACGGAGGCGTGGTGATGCCGAGCTATGGTGTTCCCGGCGATACACGCGCCCGCTCCGTGGTTGAGAAGTTATTCTCCGATCGCAAAGTCGTGCAGGTCGACATCGAGCGAATCGCCATCGGCGGAGGCGGCATCCACTGCATCACCCAGCAGCAGCCAGCTTGAGCCGCAAGCCACGCCCCCCGGTGCCTGCTTTCTGCAATGCTGTGGCCTGCCGCCCTTCTCGAGATCTGCATGACTGAATTCGCAGCACGCCTCCATGAGCTCAAGGAAATCCTCGACACGGAGCTGTTCAGCTTCGGCGGCGCCTCCATCTCACTCAGCAAGCTGGTCATAGCCGTCCTTCTGCTCATCGTCGGCTACGCCATCGCAAAAGCCATTAGCCGCGCCCTGGAGCGCTTCCTCCTGAAGCGCCTCTCGATGGAGGCCGGTGCGGCCCATGCGCTCCAGTCACTCAGCTTTTACTTCATGCTCGCGCTGTTCATCCTGCTATCCCTGCGAACCGTCAACATCCCGCTGACCGCGTTCACGGTCGCCGGCGGCGCACTGGCCATCGGCGTGGGATTCGGCAGCCAGAACATTGTCAATAACTTCATCAGTGGCCTCATCCTTCTCGCGGAGAGACCCATCAAGATCGGAGATCTGATTGAAATCGACGAAACTCAGGGGCACGTCGAGCGTATCGGACCCCGCAGCACACGCGTGCGCATGCTGGACAACACGCACATCATTGTTCCGAACAGCTCCTTTCTGGAGAAAAATGTTCTCAACTGGACCCTGTCGGACAACGTCATTCGCGGCAGTGTGACGGTCGGTGTGGCGTACGGCTCCCCCACCCGTGAGGTCGAGCGCCTCATCCGGAGGGCCCTGAGCGACCACGAGCGCGTCCTGGCGCAACCCGAGCCGATCGTTCTGTTCACAGAGTTCGGTGACAACTCTCTGAATTTTCAGACGTTTTTCTGGATTCGGATGATGGAGACGATGGCCCGGCGGCGTATCCAGAGCGAGATCCGCTTCAGCATCGATGATCTTTTCCGGGAGGCGGGGATCATCATCGCCTTCCCCCAGCGTGATGTCCACCTCGACGCGTCCAAACCGCTCGACGTGCGCGTCATTCCAAACAAGTCGTAGAGAGAATCACCCGGCTGGCGACTTCGTGAGAAGGCGCTCGATCGCTTCCTTGACGCCCTCTGTCATCGGTGCGCCGTGGTCGAAGCACAGGATCGAAAACCGCAGATCCAGGAGGTTCCGGGCCGTGTGGCGCGTTTTCTGGGGTTCGTCCATGTACTTGTCCGGCACGAACTCGAGCTCCCCTTCCCTGTTGACCAGGATGTCGGCGCAGAAGAGCACCCCACCGTTCCGCTCCATCAGGAAGGCGTAATGGATCTCGGTTGGCCCCGGCGCGTGCACAGCCAGGAGCCCCCCGGGAAGCCTCTCACCAGCGCGGTACCAGACATCAGGAATCTCCTCGAGCCCCTCCGCACCCTCGGGTGCGTGCACCTTGGCACCAAGCTGCTTGCGGTAGCGCCAGGCCGCCCTCTGGTGGCAGGAGCCGGTCAGGCAGATCGCTTCGACACCGCCCAGTTCGGCCAGGGCGTGCTCTTCCAGAGGCAAGGGATCGATGAGAACGCACCGTTCACCCTCTCGAACCGCGTGGGCATCGCTACGGAACTGGATCCGGTCGTCCTGGACGCTCCAGTGAAGAAGACCTGACATGACACGCGTGACTTTCCGGGCACTGTTCTTGGGTTCCGACATGACGTCCTCCGTCTATCACTTCTTGGCCGCGGTCTCCTGCACCCGGGGTTCTCCATACATCTGATCCGGCGTGAGAACCTCGGGGAAGTGCTCGCGCAGCGCCCGGCGCGTCTCGTAGCACAAGTGGCATGCATCGGCGTGAGCCGGCGCGTGCGGAACTTTATACCGCCTCGCCAGCTCCGCCGGCCCACCAGAAAGCAACGGACCCGTGATCGGGTGGTGGTCCGGATCATAGGTTTTGAAGATTTCCTCGAGCGGTGTAACGAAGACGTTGCCAAGCGAGATCCCCTGGCAGACGTGCACATATCCGAACGGGTCCACGTGCACCCGCTCCGGCTCACGCAGGTCCTCATACGGGCAGGCCGTGAACTCCTCCCAGGGGTTCTTCGCGGCCCGCCCGCTGAGCTTCACGGCAGCCCGCCCCCTGTACATGACGGTCGACTCGCCCGCCGGCAGCTGGCCGACGGCGGCTGCAGCTCCGGACGTCTCCGGCTGATCGATGCTGATGACCTCGATCGGAATTCCCAGCTTCTTTGCCGCGGCGCAGGCGTTTTTCGCTTCCCGGCTCGCCTTCTCATCCGCGTGATACAGATCGCTGCTGACGGAAAGGTCCTCGACCACACCGGCAAACGGTTTCAGATACTCTTCGGCATCCTTGACGTCCGTTGCCCAGTAGCTGTTCGAGACGATCCCTACCTTGAACCCCATGCGGGCCGCCATCTCGACCCCCTTGCACAGGACGGCATAGAAGAGGAACGGCTCACCCCCCTCGAAGTAGATCCACTCGACCGTGCCCAGCTCCTTCGACTGGCGCAGGATCTCCCGGATCTGCTCCAGGCTCATGGTGCCGGCCTGGTTGGGCCCGGACCATACGAAGCAGTGATCGCATTCGTAGTTGCAGTGGTAGGTCAGGAGAAGATGCACACCTGACAGGTTCATGCCGGATCTCCTCATCGAGGGAACTGTGTCTATTTTGCCCTAAGTCGGCCGCCAACGGGCTGGAGAAATTGACAGAAGCGCTTGTCCCCGACTGGCCGATTCAGGATAGGATCAGCGGCCTGAGCGGCCATGGAAACGTCTACCCTTCGCGACCTGTGGACGGGCTGGGACACGCTGATCCTGGCCAGCTACCTGCCGGCCGTACTTCTCCTCGGTTACCTGTACCGCACGCGCTCCTCGGAAGGCCTGGCCCAGTTCGTCCTCGCCGGGCGCGCCCTTCCGGTGTCGATTCTCCTGGGCACCGCCTTCGCATCCTGGTACGACTCCTGGACGATCATGGGCCAGGCCGAGGAGGTCTGGTCCAACGGTATGGCGCTGCTGTTCATCTACATCCTGCCCACGGCCGTGTTTCGCATTCCGCTCGCCCTCTGGGTCGGCCCCAGGTTTCGCGAT
>CBEVTG010000031.1:0-10548 GCA_965552745.1 uncultured bacterium | reverse complement strand
CTCGTGAGCTCGCGGTTGACGATTTCGGTCTCACCCCGGATCTCGTGCAGCTCGTCTTCGAGCTTGATGAGGAGGCGATCGAGATCCTGCTGTGCAGTCTCGAGCGCCATAGGCTCTCCAAACTTGGTCAGCACGAGCAGCAGCACGATCGCTCCGAAGCCGCAGCAGATGCTGTCCAGGAAGGAGAGGCCGACCCCCTCAATCTGACGCCTGCGGGATCTCCTCACGGCCAATCCTCCGGAGGACTCAGGAAAGAGCCGCCGCTGGCGACGGCGAGCTTCCAGTAAGCGCTGGCCGCCTGGGGATCTCCTTCCATCGGAAACAGGATCACGTTGATCGGCATACGCCCCTGAAGCTGCTTCAAGGCGCTGCGGAAAAGCTTGAGACGCTGCCTGCCCGAGATCGTGCCGCGGCGTGATGGAGACTTTCCCTGGGTCGGCAGGCCGTCCACGAGCAGGATGAGGTTATCGGGAGGTGGCTGCATGGCGTCAAGCGATTCGAACGCTCTGTACAGATTCGTCCCCCTGGCCGGAACGATTTGACGCAGGGCCTGTATCGCACTCTCCAGCACCTCCCGGTCGCCCCCGTCGAGCCACTCGCCATCGGTGCCGGCCACGACAGAGGTAGCGCGGTCGTTGAAGACGTAGATCTGGAATCGGCTGCTGCGCGGGATCTGTGTGGTGAGCCAATTAACAGTTGATACCGCTTGTTGCCATTTCTCCGCCTGGAGCTTGATCTCGTCAGGCAGGTTGCGGCGGCGGATGATGTTGACCAGGGTCTCATCCAGCATGCTGGCGGAAGCGTCCACGAGAATGAGGATCCGCCGGCCGCCGACCTTGAGCCCCGACAGGTACTGCCGGTCGCCGTCGCCGATGTGGGCGCGCAGCCGGTCACCGGGAACCTCCTCACTGGGGCTGGCGGCTGAAAGCCTGCGGGCCTCCTCATCCAGTGACTTGAGATCGGTTTTCAGGCGGTTGAGATGTTCTTCGCGGGCCAGGGTGGTGTCCTCGTACGTGGCCAGCTCGGCCCGGATCTTCTCGAGTTCTTGCAGGACGCGGACCGAGAGACCACTGGCGCGGACGGACTGCTCTTCCGTCTCGCTCAGCGAGTTGCGCACTTCCACCAGGTCGTTGTATTCGTCCAGGATTTGTTCTTCCACGAGATCTACTTCTCCCCGGAGATCGGCGGTGACGTTCTGGGCGCGTACCCTCACGTTGGCGTTGATCACCATGTAGAAAAGAATCACGGCGCCAAAGCCGCAGGTCATGGCGTCGAGAAACGACAGGCTGAAAAGGCTAATCCTGCGTCGTGCCATCGGGATCCGCCACGCGAATGAAGTGCATCTCAACGCCCGGGCTCCCCAGCCGCAGGCGATCTCCGACCGACGCTGTCGCCACTCCCTCGATGCGCCGGTCGTTCAAGAACGAGCCGTGCGAGCTGTGATCCTCCACCTGCAGGCGGCCCTGGAGCCTCTGGATGCTGCAGTGGTGCCTGGAGATCCCCGCTGTCTCCTCCGTCAGATTGATGCCCTTGGAGCCGTCCGGAATGTTCGTTCCCAGGCTGAATGGCGCGGCCGGGAGGCAATACGCGCGGCCCTGGTGTAAGAGGTGAGTAGGCAGCACAGCGACCTGCGATGCCGACAGGGTGAGGCCAGACTTGGTCTGCGGTCGGCTTCCGTCCCCGATCCCGGCGTCGAGCGGCAGCCGCGTGACGAGGCGAAGCGCGTCTCCACGGACCCTGATCTGTTTTTCCCGGTTCAGCGCTCCGTAAGCAGCCATACCGGGTTTCAGAGAAATCACCGATGTGTCCGGAGTTTCCTCCAGTCGTTCGCGCAGATCTGGCATGGCCGCCAGGCGGTGAGACAACAGCAAGGTCGCGTGTTCGCCAACCCGCCGTAGCTGGCTCACCAGTTGCATCATGCCGGCATAGTCGGGTTCGACTGCAGCTACGAGCTGCTGGCGGCTGAGCTCAATGACATGTGTTTTTCCGGCTGCTTGCAGCTCGATCGGCGCCCGCTCCAGGACGCGAAGCTGCTCCAGGATCCCGGGCAGGCGCTCGTACAGAAGCTGCTCGGTCGCGGCTGCATACAGGGGGTCAAAGCGGGTCTGGTGAACGAAGCACTCCGCAATCGTGTTGACGCAGCGCTCCTGCAGCGGCAGGAAGCCCGTGTGGCTGCTCACCTCGACGTGCCGGCGAACGAGCTCCCGTTCCTGCACCAGCTCGCTCAGCACGGCCCGATGCAGCTGCAGATCCAGATGCAGCAGTCTCTGCCCGGAGAAGCCATTTACAGCGGACGCCAGAGCCGAGTCGATCAATCCGCAAACCTGCATTTCGCAAGCCTGGGCGATGCCGAGCAGGAGTCCGAGCTGCGCTTCGGTATAAGAGCCGGGAACCGCCAGAATGACACGATCGACTCCCGGGCGGAACTTCTGCCACACACTGGAAAGGTGGGCGTGGGCAAGATCCGCCCGGCGCAGGTGAGTCGGGAAGGGCCGGGGCAGGGGCGAGGTATCCAGCTCGCTCCAGAAGCGGTTGTGCACCAAACGCGGTTTCAGGCGCGCGCACGCGGCCGCTTCCGTTCCGGTAAGGATCGAGGTCCCATCGACGAGGGCATAGCCGGGGCTCGAGAATCGTTCTGCCTCGCCGGGCGCGGTTCCTCCGCGGATCTGAATCCCCGCGTCATTCAGCTCAACGGCAAGAGTAGCCACGAACGCCCCCCTCAAGAAGGCACTTGCAGGTGCTGGATCAGGTGCTGATCGAGATACGTGTCGGTGTCCAGGACCAACCGTTCCTGCTGCAGCTGCAGTTGATGCAGCAGGAACATGAGCACGATGCTGATGAGCAGCGCGATGAACGTGGAATTGAACGCGACACCCAGGCTCTGGGTGATGCCGGCGATGTCTCCCTCGACAGCTTTGTGGGCCTGTCCGAGCGCCTCGCCGATCCCGCGCACAGTGCCGATAAAGCCGATCGATGGAATGGCCCAGGCGATATAGCGCACCATGGAGAGTTCTGATTCCAGGCGTTCCGACTCCGCTCCGCACACCCCGTGCGCCGTTCCGGAGACATCCGGGATGCTCCGGGTCGCGGTAAATCGACGAAGGGCGGTGAGCAGGGCGCGAGGCAAGAGTGCTCGATACTTCGACCCGGGGAGGGATTCGATCTGGCGCGCATACTCCCGGGCATCCTCCGGGAGGATCTTGGTTCCCTCGTGCAGGGGAATGAGATCTTCCAGGAGAAGCTTGCGTTCTCTTGCCAACGTTACACCCTTGTAGCCCATGATGGCGAAAGCCCAGAACATCAAAACGAAACAGGCTTCCTGTTCGAAGTCCCGGATGATGATCCAGGTAGAGCGCTCCTGGACGTAGTTCTTGTCCACCTGCATCATGGATGCCTGCTGTGCTAGAAGCACATCGGCGTTCGGTCGCACCAGGAGCACGTAAAACGTGTGAACCACAATCAGAGAGACGATCAAGGAAACTGCCTGGAACAAAAATTCCTCCGGATAGGTCTTTTTCATGGGTTGCCGTCCAGGGTCTCAGATATCGACCGGGAAGGAGATGGCGCTGTCGGCCGGAACCTCTTCCGAAGGCACAAACCTCTCCAGATCGCCGGAAATCGGCGACTTCTGATCGCGTTTTTCTTCGGCCGGTGCCGGAGCCGTGGGTGTGATGAATAGGACGAGGATGAGGAACGGAACTGCCAGGATCTTCATGTCGGCCTCCTCGGGTTCAGAGTCGTATCATCGCAGATAGCGGGCGATTCGGAAACCCACGTCGGGGCGCGGAGCTTTTCCGTAGTCCCGGTATGTGAGACGCAGCTCCGAGACGCTGGAATCCATCCAGCTCGAGCCGCGGATGACATGCAGCTCGCCTTCCGGAGGGCCTACCGGATCGCGCTCCACAGCGCTACCGGCAGTCAACGCCACGGAATAGACGTCATGGACCCACTCCGCCACGTTGTCTCCCAGGTGATACAGGCCCAGGGAATTGGGTTCGAAGCTGTCCACCGGCGCGGTAACAGGGTAGCCGTCGTCGTATCCCTGGATCCAGTTGGACAGAATCGGGCGGCCAGATTCATCCCCGTAGTTTCCACCTCCAGCCGGAACCGGAAGCTTGTTGCCCCACGGGTATTTCACAGGTGTCGCGGTGCCTTGAAAGCGCGCCGCCCACGCCCACTCGGCCTCCGTCGGGAGCCGGTAGCCTGTTGTCAGGAGCTTCAAGCCCACCACTCTCCCGCCGATCTGCTGGTACGCCGGCGGCAGCGAGTCCTTCGCGCTCAGCCAGTTGCAAAAGCGTGCCGCCTCCTCCCAGTCCACCCGCACGACCGGATGGTGATCGGTCTCCAGGCTCCGATCACCGACCTTTCCCGACAGGTGTGGGTTCTTGAACTCGCGGAACTCCCGGTTGCTGACTTCCCGGGTGGCGATGTAGAACGGCCGTGTCACCTCCACCTCCCGCAGCTTTTCGTTTGCACGGCGGCCTGGCTCCCGGCGCGGTGCTCCCATACGGAAGCGCCCTCCGTCAACCAGGACGAGGTCGTGTCCCTGAGCGCTGTGGATGAGGCGTGGAGTTGCCTCCGCCGCGAGCTGCGCCGCGGTCTTGAGCGTGACCTCGATCGTTTGAGGGAATCCGGGTCGTGGCGTGAGGGTAGTGCGGTACGATTCGTATCCCCCCTTCCTGACTTCAATCTCGTGCGGAACGGCGATCAGAAGCAGGGTCTGGTTCGCCGGACCGTGCTCCACGCCCTGCACGTACACTATCGCGTCCGGCGGCAGGGCAAAGATCTTCACCTCACCCTGCCGTGGCGGCAGCGACACGTTCAGCTTCTTGGTCTGGCCCGGCTCGATCTGGATCTGGCGCAATACCGCCTCGTATCCTGCTTTCGTGATCTCGAACTTGTGGTTCTTCCCGTGCTTCAGCGGCAGTTCCAGAGGCGTGTGGCCACTGTATTCGCCGTTGACCGTGACGGTGGCGCCGGATGGGTTGCTCTCGATCGCCAGGATGCCCTCCGCAAACTCTAGACGGACCCGCGGAAAGTGGTGCGCCTGGTTGGCCTCCACCTCGACGCCGCCGCGGTATGTCTTGTAACCGGCGAGCGTCAGCTCGACATCGTGCCGGCCCTTGACCAGCTCCAGGCTCATTGGTGTGGTGCCATACGCCTTGCCGTCAACCCGGACCTTGGCTCCCCGGGGCTTCGAGTCGATCCGTACGCCCGACCAGTTCGGAACCAGCTTCGCGGCGAGTCGTTGCAGTTCGCCGCCTCCGCGAACGGAAACGGTCGAAGTGAAGTCCGTATACCGCTCCGCCTGGACGAGCACGGCGTGCTCACCGGCGCTGAGCTCGAGCGCATCGAGAGGCGTTTCACCGACGGGCTTCCCATCCACGCTCACCCGCGCACCCACGACCCGTCCGGTGTCGATCACCAGCTGTCCCGGCAGTTTCTCCAGGGCGAAGATCAGCGTCTGATACGGCTCGTCGGTGATTTCGATCGGTGTCTCCAGACGGTGATAGCCGGTTTTCTCGGCAACCAAAACATAGTCTCCGGGACGCAGCAGGTATCGTCCGGCAACGGCCGGGCCTGCGAGCCGGCCCCGGATGTCAACATGGTCGGGCTCCGGCTCGATCTGCACCCGCACGTAGCGTGCCGTGAACACGAACCACGAAGCGAGCAACAGGCCAAGCCCCACCACCCAGATCAGAACCGCAGTTCGCCGGATCCGGCGCTTCCGCCGCGCCGCCTGCAAATGCCATCGGGGCTCGAACCGGACCGGGTGGATGATCATCTCTTCCGGCTCGACGCTCCCGGGGTCTGCAGTTCGAGATCTTCCGATCGCCGGCGGCTCGGTTCGATTTTTCTCGCGGGGATGCTCGATCCGGAGGCGGGCGATCCCGGAGTTGGATTCAAAGACCATTCGCGTGGAGCCGAGGCGAATCACGTCACCATGGCGCAGCCACTGGGAAGTGGCCACCGGTGCTCCATTGCACACGAGCCCGGCGTCGCCTTCGGCCGCCTGGATGAACAGTGCACCGCCCGAGAGCCCCAGCCAGGCTGCCGGTCGATCCCGGCCCAGATCCGGGATCGGAATGTCGGCGTTCCGGCCGCCCAGGGACAGGGGAAAATCGTCCTCGGCAACCCTTCTGATGTTGCCGGCGATCTCGATCTCGAGCCGGGTGTTCAGATCTCCTCCCCGCAGCGCACCAACAGGGCGGGCGGTTCTTCTCCCGCTACGACGACGAGCTGGTGCCGCACGTCCCGGTAGCCCCGTCGGGTGCCGACGACGGTGTAGGTGCCGGGGCGGAGTTCGATCTCCTGCCGCAGGAACATTCCCAGGCGGCCGATCTTGTAAACGGTCACCTCGGTCTGCTCGTCCGATTCCAGCACGACTCGAATCGTCGTTCCGGCCATCCGCAATAATGACTCCAGCTGTTCGATCAGCTCCCGGTGCCGGGAGCCGGCCGGATCGATCTCGGTGGCATCCTCCAGCAAATTCGAAGCCTCCTCGTACACGTCGGGCGAGGAAAGGCGATCCGGGTGACTCAAATGGTAGGCGATGCGCTCGGAGAGATGCGCTCGTGCCTCGCAGCGCCGCTTTCCGTCCTGGGCGAACTCGATGTTTGTGTCGAGATGAAGCACTGCGTCGTACTCTCCTGCCGCGGCTCGCCATTCCTCCGCAGCTTCGTGTTCGGCGGCGCGCCGGCGATGCGCCGAGATCAATTCTAGCTTCTCGGCTTCCTCGACCTGGGCCAGCGCTTCCGCCACCTGGGGGGAGCCCGGCCGCTGGCTTTCCGCCTCGACGAGCGCGCGGCGCGCTGCCGGGTAATCTTCTTGTCTCAGGGCCCGCAGGGATTCCGACATGAGGCGGGAGAAGGTCCCGTCCGCGAGCTTGCCCTGGACTTTGATCAGACCCTGGCGCGCCGCAATCGAGTCCGGATCGAGAGAGACCGCTTTACGATAATGGCGCTCGGCGGTGCTCCAGTCGCGGCGACGCTCGCTCTGGGATCCGGCGTCCAGCTGCGCAATCAGATCATCCAGAACGCCCGCGCGTTTCAGACCGGTGAGCGCGGAGCGGTTTCCCGGATCGATGCCTAATGCCATCGAGAACGCTGCTGTGGCCGTGGTCGAGTCGCCGGAGGTCAGGGCTCGACCACCGTCAACCAGAGTCTGTTCGAGAACTCGTCGCGAGCGCCCCTGCAGACGATCCAGTGCCGCGGCCGAGCGCACATAGACCTTCTCGGCAGTCAGGTAATCGCCCTGGGCGAAATGTGAGTCGCCCAGCGTCAGTTCCGCGGTGCCATCCCTATATTCTTTTCCTCCCCACACCCGGGCGCCCTGTTGTTCCAGTTTTTCTCTCAGGGCCCGGGCGCGATCCCGCGCCTCCTCGGCGCCATGCTTCTGGCGCGCCTTCTCGCGCCGGGCCTCGCGGGACAACTCGGCGGCATCGGAAGGCTCCGCCTGGGAATCGGGGGCGGCTGAGGATCCGGGTCCGTCCCGATCCGGCGCTGCCTCGTTGGACATGGACCCGCCCGCCACAGGCTGCTCGAGGCGCGTTGCCCAGCGGGGGAGATAGAAGAACACAAAAATGGCGGCAAGTCCCAGCAGGCCAAGGGTGAGGATGGCGGGCCAGGGCCACTGCTGGAGTTGACCCTCGTGTGTGCCTGCGCCGGCTGACACCGGCTTGAACTCCGGGGATACCGGTCGGATTGGCTCCACGCGCGGAGGAGGCGTGAGCCGGATCGCTGCCCGGCCCTCTTCCCGGGGTGATGCCCCGCCGTGCTCGAGGTCGGCCTGAACGGTGGTGAGCTCGTTCTTGATTGTGGCCATGTCCGGCGGCCGCCCGGCCGGTGACTTCTCCAGCATTCGGGCCACGAGCGACTGTAGCCTTGCAGGCAGCGGGTAGGAGGATCGCATCGGCGCGGGAACTTCGAGGCGCACGCGCTCGTCAGTGATGCCGGGCCAGAGTGGAGGGTGGCCGGTGATCAGCTCGTACAGCAGGACCCCGAGGGCATAGACGTCGTCGCTCGGGCGAGGCTGGAGGCCGGCGAGTTGCTGTGGGCTGGCGCTGTGAGGCGATCCGCGTGCGAGCGGCGGGGCTCCGGCGCCAGAGACTTCAGCCTGTGCCGCGATGCCAAAGCCCACGAGCAGCGGAACGTCCCGCGCACTGCATACGATGTTGCTGATATTGAGATCGCGATGGATCACACCACGCTCATGCGCGTGCCGTAGCGCCCCTGCGATCGGCAGCACACCCTGGATGATCTCGAGTGGGGACCGGCCCCGCAACCGGCCGATATCTTCACCCTCCGCCGGATCCATGGTGAAAAACGTGAATCCCTTGTGCCGGTACAGGTCGAGGACGCAGACGATGTTGGGGTGGGAAAGGCGCCGCAGGTGCTCGAACTCCCGCTCGAGCAGGGCGGCTCTCTCCGCGCCCGCCTCCGGCTGGACTATTTTGGCCACCACCTCGCGGCGTTGCTCGCGATCGATGACCCGCCACACCTGTGCCGTAGCACCGCTCGCGAGAGGGCTGATGAGGGTGAAGCGTTCGTTGAGGAAGTCGCCGCAGGCAAGCGCAGTCATGAGCCGAGTGGGAGTATCGGGCTCAGTTCACCGTGGGCTGTGAGGTGTCCTGCTCGACTGGAGTGTTGAGATCCACGGGTAAACTTGCCTCGGCCGCGAAGATCTCGCGCAACAGGCGGCGCCACTCGGCGTACTGTGTTTCCGCCGATCCTTCGAGCCGAAGCGTACGGCCCTCAACCTCCACCACCAGGGGCGTGATCTCCGAATCGAAAGAAGCGGCGAGCTCTTTCATGGCTTCCTCGTGAATTTTTGCTTCCTTGGATTTGTCCATACCGCTCTTTACGGCAATAGCGCCTCCGAGGACCGCCGCTTGCCTCGCTGTCCGGGAAGAGGGGCTGTTGCCGCCCGCCAGGATGCCCGCCACCACCAGCAAGCCACCGAAGATCTTCTGGGCACGGGCCTGGCGTCGAATTTGTTCCAGAGCGATCTGTTCCTCGAAGCTGTACTCCCTCCAGTCGTCGTAAGGATCGGCCATGCGCGGCTGGAAGTTGGCGTAATATTCGTTGATCGTGTCGACCAACATCTCCTCGCGCTCGCGGATCATGGCAATGCGCTGGAGCATCGGGTCGTCCGCGGCCGGGAGCCTGTTTATACGGTATCTTCCTCTGCCGCTGACTTTCAGGTAATCCGCGAAGGTGCTCGGAAATAGATCGGCGGCGAAGCGAAGCATCGAGATCTGCCTGAGCTCACGGAGCTTCTTCGGTTTCAAGCTCTCGCGCTCCTCGAGCATGTCGTTGGCCAGCTCGTTGTAGAGGCTCTGGAACGGATCACGCACTTCGAGCGGATCGTCGGCGTACGCTAGTGCCTCCACCCGCTCCTCGTAGCGCCGGTCGCTCCATTTCCTTCCCGAGGCATCCTCAACGCGTACGTCCAGAATCAGGGACCTGCCGTTTGAATGCACGATGGTGCCGATGACCATGACTTCCGTCGTGCGGCCGTTTCCGGGATGGATCCGCACGGCGCCCCAGTGGCCCGTCGACTCGAGCGTGTTCTTAAGGAGGAACGGAATATACCTTGCCTCCGATTTTCTCAGTCCGGGAAAGACTCCCTCGTCTTCCAGCGCATGCTCATCGTCTTCGGGAAGCCCGGGATCGAACACCTGGATGCCGACGTCCAGCAACAGATCCTCCGGGATCTCGGTCTGGGCCTGGATCGCTTCGACCGGGAGCCTGGCCTGGGCCGGAAGGGTCGCAAAGGCCAGCGCCGGCAGAAGCGCGATCGTCAAACGAGAGAGGTGCTGTGCCGTACCCATGAGTCTTTTCCCCGGTCAGCTTTCACTAGATTGTGCCTCATCCTCGGTCTTTGTTTCACTTTCTTTCTCCGGAGCGTCGCGTTTTTCCTTGGGCTTGGCTCCGGACTTGTAGTTGCGGTACTCCTGCCACAGTTTCTCGCGCAGCGCCGGGTCTTTCTCGTTCTGAGCGGCCTCGCGGAGTTGGCGGGCGACGATGTCGTCATCACTGCCGTCCGGAATGTCCGGCGGCGTCGAGCCGCTTGCCTGTTTGGATGGATTGCCGCCACCGCCCACGGCGCCCCCACCGCTGGAGGTCGCGCCTCCGCCTTCTGCGGGTGGCCCGTCACCCGTCGCGCCCGCAGCGGCCGCACCGGCCGCACCGCCGGTGCCCGCTCCACCACTGCCGCCCGCGGAGGCAGTTCCCTCGTAGCCGGCGCCCGCGTTTGCCGGGCCACCCTTGCGCGCTGCCGATTTGACCGCCGCCTCCTGGCTTTGCTTGGTCAGCTCGGTTCGCTCACGCTTCAGGATCTCGTCGAACTCCCGCAGCGATTCCTCGAGCTCACCCTCCAGACCGGCTTCTTGCTCTTCCAGTGTCCGGGCTCCCGTGGATCCCTCGCCAGCTTCACCTGTTTCTCCCTCGCTGGAACCCGAGCGGGTCTGGCTGCCGGAGTCGGAAGTCTCGCCGGCGGGGGAGGATTGGGCGGTGGCGGAACCACTCGAGGCAGGAGATTCACTCG
>CBEVTG010000030.1:0-10595 GCA_965552745.1 uncultured bacterium | reverse complement strand
GGCTGGGCGGGAAAGCCGTGCTGGCCGAAGATAGCCGACACGTTAAAGCGCTCGAGGATCCGATCGAGGTTTGTGAGACGGTCGGCGCCGACCCTGTCGCTTCCCGTCGCCTCCTTCAGAGCGCGCTTCTCATCCGGAGGGATGCCCTCCTCGGCGGGCTGAAACACGAACAGCACGCGACCACGAAGTTGTTCGCGCAGATCCGCAAGCACGCGGGCCGCGCCGAGCCCGCTCGCCATGTGAACGTCATGACCGCAGGCATGCATGCGCCCGTCGCTCTTCGAGCGCACCGGATTTCCGGAATCCTCGGCCTCCTGGACCGGCAGCGCGTCCATCTCGGCGCGGATCGCCACGGTCGGTCCCGGCTGTCCGCTGTCGAGCAACCCGAGCACTCCGGTGACCCCGACTCCGCGCTCGACCTGCATTCCGAGCTTCTCGAGCGTCTCCGCGATACGGGCCGCGGTTTCGATTTCCTGGTTTCCGAGCTCCGGGTGCTCGTGGAACCAGCGCCGGTCGTCGACCGTCGCTTGCTCGTGGCGGGCGACGCCCGCGCGGATCGCATCCTCGAGATTGGCGGCACCCGCGGCCCCAGGGTCTGTGGCCAGAATGGCTGCCAGGCAGACCACAGCCAGGAGCCTCCATTGCAATCCTGTCGACATGAACGCAGAGGATAACAGCCCCGGGGCTTTCCCAACAAGGGGGCGCCATGCTCGGACCGCGGCCCGGGTTATGTTAAACTCGCGTGCATATTGACCGATTGATTGTCCAGCAACCCGGAAACGGAGGTCGTGCCGTGCCCTCGACAACACCCGTGAGACGTTCCCGCAATTCCAGATCCCGCAGGTCCGCTGCCTCTGTACGGCGTTCAACATCGCGAGCCGGGACTCGATCTTCCAAACGTGCGATCGCCCGCCGCCCGACCCGCAAGGGAAACTCCAGGGCGGCTGCGCGTCGTGGCAACGGTGCGGCTGGCGCCTCGCGCGTCAAGCTCAAGGTGCTCAATACGGCTGCGGGAGCGGGACTGAAGATCCGCGTTACCCCTCCGGGTCCGAAGGCGCAGGCGCTCATCAAGCGGGACGCCAAAGTGATGTCCCCCTATAACAGGCCGTTCTACTATCCCGCGGTGATCGAGTCAGCCAAAGGCTGCATCGTCAGCGACATTGACGGCAACCGTTTCATCGATCTGAACAGTGGGCTGGGTGTCATGAACGTCGGCCACCGGCATCCGCGCGTCATCAAGGCGATCCGGGATCAGCTCAACCGCCTGCAGCATTATTCGTACACCGACTTCAACTACCGTTACGCGGTCGAGCTGGCCGAGAAGCTGGTGCAGATCACGCCCGGCAAGTTCCGCAAGAAGGTGTACCTGGGCGGCAGCGGCGCCGAGAGCATCGAGGCAGCCCTCAAGCTCACGCGCTGGCACACCCGCAAGCCCAACTTCATCGCGTTTCTGAGATCGTTTCACGGCCGCACCATGGGGGCTCTCAGCCTCACGGCGTCGGCCGCGGTTCAGAAGCAGCGCTTCTCTCCTACCATGCCGGGCGTGCAGCACGTTCCGTATGCCTACTGCTTCCGCTGCCCGTTCAAGCTGGAGTATCCCTCCTGTGATCTGTGGTGCGTGGATTACATCGAGGAGGAAGTCCTGAACCACGCCGTACCCGCAGATGAGGTGGCGGCGCTCTTCGTGGAACCGATCCAGGGAGAAGGCGGCTACATCGTGCCGCCGCCCGATTACCACAAGCGTCTCAAAAAGATGTGCGAACGCCACGGCATTCTTTACGTGGCCGACGAGGTACAGAGCGGCATGGGGCGCACCGGACGCTGGTTCGCAATCGATCACTACGGGGTGCAGCCCGATGCCGTGTGCATGTCGAAGGGAATCGCTTCCGGTGTTTCGCTGGGCGCGGTCATCGGCAAAGCCGAGCTCTTCGACTGGGAAGCGGGGTCACACTGCACCACGCTGGGTGGAAGCCCCGTGGCCTGCCAGGCCTCCCTGGCCACCATGTCGATCATCGAGGATGAGAAGCTGATGCAGAACGCCCGCAAGCAGGGCGATTACATCCTCAAGCGCCTGCGTTCCGAACAACGGCGTTCCCGTACCATCGGTGACGTGCGCGGCAAGGGCCTGATGTGCGGCATCGAGATCGTCAAGGACCGGGAGAGCAAGGAGGCGGACGGCAAGGCCGCCAAGCGGATCATCACCCGCTGCTGGAAGCGCGGTCTGCTGGCGATCACGGCCGGAGACAGCACGGTGCGCATCGCCCCGCCCCTGACCATCACCCGCGATCTGGTCGATCGTTCCCTCGACATCATCCTGCAGTCGATCGAGGACGAGGAGAAGGGCAAGCCCCTCTGAGCCGGGGCTCCACGAACTCAACCAGACACCCCGCCTCCGGGAAGGGCCTCACGCGACTCTCATTGGAGATCAGCCGCTGTCGAGCCTGCTCCCGGCTGGTGGCCCATCGCGAGAGTGTGGCCCGTGAGAAGCGGCGCGCCTTCCGCGACTGGACCTACTGGGGGAGGCCGGTGCCCGGCTTCGGAGACCCCGCCGCCCGCATCCTTGCTCTGGGACTGGCGCCGGCCGCGCACGGGGCCAACCGGACCGGGCGCATGTTCACCGGGGACCGCTCCGGCGATTTCCTGTACGCGGCGCTCCACCGGGCCGGTTTCGCCTCACAACCACTGTCCGAGTCCGTGGATGATGGCCTCCGTCTCAGTGACGTCTTCATCACGGCGATGGTGCGCTGCGCTCCACCCGCGAACCGGCCGCTGCCATCCGAGATTGCCCGTTGCGCCGGTTTCCTCGAGCGTGAGCTCAACTATTTTCCGCGGGTGAAAATCATCCGGTGCCTGGGCGGCCTGGCGTTTCGCGCCGCGCTCGACCTGGCACGCGCCCGTGGCCATGCACTGCCGAAGCCTCTGCCGAAGTTCGGCCACGGTGTTGAGGTGGTCCTGAAGGTGTTGGCTGGCGGTACGGCCGCGAGTGCGCCTCTAATACTCCTCGGCTGTTACCACCCCAGCCAGCAGAACACGTTCACCGGACGGCTCACGCCGGCCCTCATCGACGTGGTTTTGAGCCGTGCCCGGCAACTCGTGAGCGGGCGGTCGCGGGAGAAAGCGCGAAAGCGCCCCTCGCGCCGGAGCGCGGAGGTCTCGTGAGCGAGAAGCTTCAGCGCACCATCAGCACCCGCGGGCTGTTCAGCCTGGCTTTTGGATCGATCATCGGCGTTGGCTGGGTCACCGTCCTGGGGCACTGGCTGGAGCAGGCGGGCCCGCTCGGAAGCGTCACGGCGTTCGCGCTGGGTGGAGCGCTCATGGCGGCCGTGGCGCTGTGCTACGCGGAGCTCATCTCCGCCATGCCGGTCGCGGGAGGAGAAATTGCCTACGCCTACCGCGCCTTCGGCACCGGCAAATCGTTCTGGATCGGGTGGCTCCTGGCCTTTGGCTACATCGCCGTGGCGGCGTTCGAGGCGGCCGCGATCGGCCGGGTGCTCTCCTATCTGTGGCCCGAGCTTCCGGGACCGCTGCTCTATCGGTTCTTCGGTAGTGACGTACACCTGGGACAACTGGTGTCCGGCTTGCTGTTCACGGCGATCATTTTCTGGATCAATCGCCGCGGCGCCCGCTTCTCGGCCAACGTTCAGATTGTCGTGACGTTTCTCCTGATATGCACGGGAGCGGTGTTCGCGTGTGCCGGCCTGCTCTCCGCCCGCACGGAACACTTGCAGCCGCTGTTCGCACCGGGCGGAACCGCAGTGGCGCTCCAGGGCATTCTCGTGGTCTTTGTGTCGGTACCGTTGTGGTTTGTGGGGTTTGACGTCATCCCGCAGGTTGCCGAGGAGGCGCACGCTTCGGTCTCACCGAGGAAGCTCGGCCAGCTCATCCTGATGGCGGTCGGCTGGGCAACCCTCTTCTACGTCGTGGTGATCCTCGCGGCGTCGGCCGTAACGCCGTGGCAAGGTTTGGTAGGAGAGTCCCTGGCTACGGCGACAGCGTTTGAGCGTGCTTTCTCGAGTTCGATCCTGGCCGACCTCGTCCTGTGGACCGCGCTCGCCGGGTTGTTCACCTCGTGGAACGGATTCTTCGTGGCGGGGACGAGAGTGCTGTTCGCGCTCGGGCGCGCGCGGCTGGTTTCGCCGCGCCTGGCTGCCGTTCACGAGCGCTACGGTACGCCGCACGTGGCAATCGGGATCGTCGGCGCGGTGACGGCTCTTTCCTGCTTTCTCGGGGAGAAGGCGATGCTCATCTTTGTCAACATCTCCTCGCTCTGCCTGGCGCTCGCTTTCCTGGGCGTGTCGCTCTCCACGGCGCGTCTTCGGATCACAGCGCCTGAAATGCCGCGCCCCTACCGCCTGCCCGGACGCCTCGGTGTTCCGATCATCGCGGCGATCGGATCTCTGCTGATCGTCTCCGCCCTGGTGCTCCCGTTCAGCCCGGCCCGTCTTCAGTGGCCGGTCGAGTGGGTCCTGTTCGGGGGCTGGTGCCTGCTCGGCGCCGTGCTCTGGCGCCTGGCCGCACCCACCCGCAGCGCCGTTCCCGAACCCGAGCGCGCCCGCCGCATCCTTCAGCTCGAAGACTGACTGTCCCTGGAGCTTCTCCTTTCGCTGAGGCATGGCTCGGGGAGTAGACCTCTGAGCGCAGTGCAGACTTCCGGCCCTTCCGGCACCGTCGAAGCTCGACTGCGCAAGGTGCGGGCGACTCCCACTGTCTTTCAATTTCTTGCTTCAACGTCCGCCGATGACCCAGCTCAGACCGAGCGTGAACTCGAGAACCGACTGATCGACGTCGAACGTCGAGAACGCCTTGTAGGCGGCCTCACCGCGCAGGGCGAAGGTGCGGCCCGCAAACACGCGCAGACCGCCGAAGAATGATACCTGGGTGTCGTCGTCGGAGAAATCGACCAGGGGCGAGAACGGGTCGAACGGATCGACAGGCACGTCGAACACTGTATCCTCGACCTCACCCAGACCGGCTCCGACGTAGGGAACCATGGTCTGCCGGGGTCCGAGACTCCAGTTGTAAAGATAACGCAGGCTCCAGGACTCGATTTCCTCAAGACGAAATCCTGCGAACTCATAATCCACCGAGTCGTAAACAAACTCGATCTCGTGCTCTTCAGTGATCTGGAACCCGACTCGGACTCCGGACACATTCGAGTTCGAGTCGGCATCGAAATCGTCTTCCGTCAGTTCATAGGAGCCCACAAACAGACCGAGCTCCCATGCGGCATCTCTCATGGCCGCCTGCGGGTGTGACAGACCGACTCCGAGACAGACAAAGGCAACTGGAAGAAAAATCAGGGTACGCATGAGCACCTCCTGGGAGAGGCTAGGACACGTGGTGGGGAACCGATCCGATTCTAATCTGTGGCGGACGATCGTGCCACCCGCGTGAAGAAAATCAGGTTCTGGAGGATGGGTGCTGCGGTGTCAACCATCGAGGCGCATGAGAAGGTCGTGTGCCGGGGCGTACTCCGGGGCGGAGCGCAAGGCGCGCTCGAGCAGTGAACGCACACGCTCTCGGTCTGGATTCTCACGCATGAGGGAGGCGGCCAGAGCCGTCAACGCTTTTGGATTGTCCGGTGCCGCAGCCGCGGCGGCCTCGAAGCGCTCGAGGGCAGCCCCGCGATCACCCGAGCGATCGAGCAGCAGGGCCAGATTCAGGTGCGAGGCGTAGGCTCCGGGGTGATGGCTGATCTCCAGTCCGTACTCCCTTCGCGCGCCCGCCAGATCTCCTTTGCCTTCGAGCAGGAGGCCGAGGTTATGGTGCACGCCCCGCAAATCAGGTTTCGTTCGAGCGCTCTCGACGAACCGCGCGCGGGCTTCGTCCAGATCTCCCCGTGCGAGAGCGACCAGACCGAGCTCGTAGGCTGCGGAAGCCTGACGGGGATCGAGCAGAAGCGCGCTGCGCAGGTGCTGCGCGGCCGCCTCGATCTCGCCCTGTAGCCGGAGCAGGCGGGCGGCCCGCACGTGGAGACTCGGCCGCTCGGGTCCGAACTCCAGTGCTCCAAGGTAATGCGCGAGTGCTTCATCCCGGTCGCCAGTACGATCAAGGATGCGTCCCATTCCGGCGAGAGCCTCCACGTCGCGGGAGTCTTCCTCGAGGAGCTGCTCAAAATCGTCTCTGGCCTCGGCATTTCTCTCGAGGTTGAGCGCGGCCAGCGCCCGGAGCCGCCGGGCGTCGCGGCCTTCCGGAAACTCCCCGAGGAGAGTGGATGCCCGGTTCAGCGCCAACGCAAAGTCACCGCCGTCGAAGTGACGGGCTGCCTCCCGGAAGCCGCTCTCGAAACGGGCGTGGCGGTCGATTCCATCCTTCGGATCCGGCAGGTCCGAAATGCCCCCGGTGCCGGGACTGGAAGGAGGCGTACCGCCCCCGACGTAGCCGAGCGAGCGCAGGCGGGACACTGTTTCAGGATCGGTCGGACCGGTACGGATCGCTGCAGTGGCTTCCGCGCCGGCGATCTGCATGAGGCGTCGTGAGAGGCGGTGAGCCGTTTCCGGATCGCTTTGGGCACGATTCCTGGTCTCACCCGGGTTGCGGATCAGATCGTACAGCTCCGGCCTCGGCGCTTCGATCCACTTGAGACCGCTCTCCCGTAACGCCCGCAGGGGACTCCACCCATAGTGATAGGTGCCGAAGAACGATTCCGCATAGGCAGGAAGCGTTGGGGCCGGAGCAGAACCCCGTAGCGCCGCCGAGAGATCGACGCCATCCGGATCGAGCGTCGCCGCGGTTCCTCCCGTTCTGGAAGGCAACCCGGAGACACCGCTCAGGCCCACGATCAGTGGAGCCAGGTCGATGAGGCGCACCTGCCAGGGGATTCGCGTTCCGGCCGTGAGGCCGGGAGCGCGAACCACGAGAGGAACATGGAGCGTGGCGTCGTAGAGGAAGACACCGTGGGTCTGTTCCTTGTGTTCTCCCAGGCTCTCGCCATGGTCGCCGGCAACCACGACGATGGATCGATCTGATCCCCGGCGGCGTTCGAAGGCGTCGATGATCGTCTGCAGGGCCGCATCCGCCTGGGCGACCGCCGCGGCATACGGTCGCTCGGGATACCTTTCGAGTAACGATTCCGCCGCCTCGTACGGGGCGTGCGGATCGTAAAGATGCGCCCACACGAAGGTCGGCTCTGAGTCGGACGCGTCAAGCCACTCCGATACCGCACGGGCCACCGCCGTTCCGTCCCTGCGCACCTCCTCGAGATAGGCAACCCGCTCCGGTGGCGGGTGTCCCATGTCGTCGTCGTAAAACTCGAACCCGTGATCGAGTCCGAAGCGTGAGTCCAGCACGAACGAAGCGACAAATGCCGCGGTACGGTAGCCGCGATTCTGGAGCACCTCGGCGAGAGTCGGGATCGATTCGGAAAGCCGGAAACCGCCATTGTCACGCACGCCGTGACGGAACGGCCATTGCCCCGTCAGGATAGAGGCGTGCGAGGGAAGGGTCAGGGGCGCGGGAGCGATCGCCTGCTCGAAAAGCACACCGGTACCGGCCAGGCGGTCGAATGCCGGGGTTGCGGGGGCCCGTGGATCTCCGTAAGCAGATACATGGTCCATCCTGAGTGTATCGATGGTCACCAGGAGGACGTCGGGCGGAGATGTGGAGCGGGAGCAGGCCCCGGTTGCGCCCAGCCCGCCGGCCAGACACAGAACGAGAGAGGGTTTCAGTAATCGGAGAAAGATCGGTTCCGACCGCGGCACGAAGGGAGGATACACCAGAGAATGCCCGGCCGGTTCCTGTAGAGCCGCGGGGAGGTGGCGGGGCGTGGTGCGTGCGTCAGGGACAGCTGACCGTCGTCAACCGCGGGCCGTCGGTCCCCAGACCGATGTCGTTGCCTTTGCGGGTCTCGATGCCGACCAGGTAATAGTAGCCTCCGCCCGGGATCGGTGGGGGGCCTGCATCGTCAAAGGTATTGGCACCGCCGGAAGGAGTTCCGGTCCGCGTCTCCAGGCAGGAGATCGGTGAGGGCTGGCTGGAGGAGAAATCAGCATCGATCAGACCGTTCGTGTCGCCAAAATCGCCCCGGTAGATCCGGTACACCGGGTCGGCTCCCGTGTCGAGTACAGGGGGGAGCGGCGGAGACAGCCAGGTCAGGATCGTGGTCGCCACGCCCGTCACGTCCAGCAGCACACCCGAGTTCAGGCCGCTGTAGACTCCGATCGGGATCGTTGTGGAAGCGCCGCAGGACTGCTCCTGTGAGCAGGCTACGTCGAGTCTGTAGCTCGTCGTCGCCGGCGGCGAGACCTCGATGTCCGGGTCGTTCGAAAATGCCTGGAGCACCTCGCCGGTGTTAGCGTTGACCCACTGATAGAGGATGGTGCCGTCCACGCACAGCGGCATCTGGGAGCCGGTACCGCTCAAGCGCACGCTGCTTCTCGGGGCCAGCGACGCGGGTGGATCTGCGCTGGCCACCGCGGCCACAGCACCCGAATCGCAGATCGGATCTCCGCTCTGGGCGGGACAGATGGCGCCCGGCCACCTCGATCCGCCGATGGGGATGGCGGTGTCAATCGTCAGGAAGACTTCCGTTCCAACCGTGCCGCTGATCGAGATGTCATCGATGTACCAGCCGTCGTCGTACTGGATATCAACCGGGACCGCCAACCCTGCCGGCTGTGACTCCAGGTACGAGATGAAGACACCGCTCACGTCATCGGCCGTGGAGACGATGAAGCGCACCTGGACGTGCCGTCCCGCATAGCGCGCGAGGTTGAACTTCGTATGCACCCAGACACCTTCTCCGGTTTCACCCTGCTCGGTGAAGCCGGGTCCGCGGCGGTTCGGGTTGGTTCTTCCTTCTGAGAAGCCGCAGTCGGGGAATCCGTCTCCGTCCCCGTCCCCGCAGTTCGTCGCATCAGAGCCGCGTGATGATCCGTGTTGCATGTACGCCAGAAGGGGGAAGCACATCGTGATCTGCGGGTTCAGGGGATTCGCGGGGTTGATGTCGTCTCCGGGATCGAACGAGGCTGTGGTGGTGTAAAACTGATCCTGGGTTGCTTCATACGGATTCAGAAATGGCTCTGTGCGCTCCCAGGCCCCGAACTGGTCGATATCCGGATCGAAATCGTTGTCGGGACGTACTTCGATGATGGCCAGGTCCTCGCCCTGGAATTCGATGTACCCCAGGTCGTACTCCCATCCCCCCAGCTCGACGATGTGCCAGAAATCGAGCTCGAACGTTCCCGAGATGTCGAAGTTCAGATCGGGAAGAATAAAGGCAATCTGCCGGTTGACGCGGAAAGTGTCATCACTGGTGCCGTCTCCGTCGATATCGAGATGCCGGCCATAATGCAGTGAGTTGGTGCCGGTGTGGGCCTTGCCCACGCCGCTTCGGTCTGGCTCGGCCGGCGTATGGATGTGCCAATCGATCGGACGCCCCGATGGGTCGCTGTCGACATCGTCGTTCACGGTCGTTCCCGCGACCTGGAAGGTCTGATCGGATGGACAGATGGGGCCGGGGATGAGTTCGAAGCGCCCGCGCTCCTGGTCCTCGAAGAGCTCGAACGCCGCGAGACCCTCCTTGTCGCTTAAAGTCGGCAACGGAACGCACGTGCCCCCGTCGCAGTCGGCATCCGTCTCACAGAACTTATCGGGATCGTTACTGCATTCGCCTAGGTCCTCGAACCCCTCGGTGAAAGTTAGCTGCTCCTGTCCCCCTCCAGCGAGAGCGTTCAGATCAAGATTGAACGTGGCCCGCTGAGGTGAAATGCTGCCCCGAATCTCGTCGGCGAAAATGTTGACGTTGAACGTGACGTCACGCTGCAATGGGCCGAACCCGACCTGGTCGTTCTGAGCCGAGTCTCCCGTGCCCACGATGAAGCGAAAACGATCATCGACAGGATTGAACACGGTCTCACCCGCAGGGATGACATCATAGAAGGCGCAGGGACTCGGCATGCAATCGACCGACTTGTTCGTGGTGGAGATGCAGACGCGAACGTTCGTTAAATTGTCTTGGCTGCCGTTGTTGATGGCGAGATCCAGATTGGCACACTCACCGGCATCGACGAAGGCGTCGCCGTCACCGCATCTCGGTGCTCCGGGAACGATCGGATTGCCGCCGTTGAAGTTGGCGGGGTTGACGTAGTCATCGATCCGCGAGCTGATGAGGCTGACAGATCCGAGACCGCTGCTCTGGCGCAGGCTGCACTGAGCGTTAACCGTGAACGAGATGAGGTCGTCCGGCTGGCCGTTGTTGTCGTCATCCTCGCTGCCCGGATCGCAGAAAACGGGTCCTCCAGTCAGGCGCGCGTCACCCAGGCCATCGCCGTCCGAATCCTCCTGCACTCCCTGTGCATTGCGCGGGTTTGCCAGAGTCGGGCAATTGTCGAACAGGTTGAAGACACCGTCGCTGTCAAAATCCTCTCCCTCATCACAGGCATCACCGATCCGGTCGCCGTCGAAGTCCCGTTGAAAACCTTCCCGGAACTCGAAGCTTGCCGCATCCGTGGGTCCGGTCACGTTGCCCGGATCATCGCCATCATCGAGTACTCCGTCACCGTCCTGGTCGCACGCTGCCAGGTCGAGGGTGCCATCAAGGTTCAGGCAACGTGCATTCGGAATCAGAGGGCAGTTGTCGGAGCGATCCGGGAGAC
>CBEVTG010000029.1:0-10716 GCA_965552745.1 uncultured bacterium | reverse complement strand
ACCAGGCGGAAATGAAGCGGCGCGTAGAACAGGGCGAAAGCGGCCCTCTTTCCCGATCCATCCAGAGCGGCGCCCGCGGTGAGCTTTTCGCGGCGTTCGACGTAGATCGAGGACAGGCTCTGCAACGCCCTTCTCACCTCCGCGAACGTGTGCTCCGCGAGGTGCCGCGCCTCGAGCTCCGCCACCCAGTCGTCAAACTGCTCATCAACCGTAACGTTCACGGTTCCATATTACTCCCGGCCGGGCCGCGGGCCGCGTCGGAGCAATGGTAAGATTTTCTCGCCTGCCCCGCCCAACAGGGATCTTTGTTCCAGTCCCATCGTGCTTGACCTCGGATACTTCTCCAGCGTACCCTTCGCCGATCCCAGCAAGCACCAAAACCTGTCGGACCACTATGGAGAACGAGCCGTGAGACTTTATCTTTGCGCCACCCTGCTTCTGCTGCTGATCCCTTTCACATCGAGCACCGCCGAGGACGTCGATCTCAGCGTCGTTCACCGCATCAAGGCTGAGGCCTTCAGGAACTCACAGGTGATGGATCACATGTTCCATCTTTCCGATGTGATCGGCCCCAGGCTCGCTGGATCACCGGAGTATCGACAGGCGGCCGAATGGGCCGTGTCGGCGATGAAGGAATGGGGGATCGAGCGTGCGGAGCTCGAGCGCTGGGGCAAGTTCGGCCGCGGCTGGTCCCTGAAGAGATTCTCAGCCCATCTCGTGGAACCAAGGTACGCGCCCCTCCACGGCGCACCGATGGCCTGGACCTCCGGGACCCATGGCGTGGTCACCGCGGAAGTCGTGGCGGCTCCGTTGTATGAGTCGAAGACGCAGGCAAGAGAGGCCTACGACCTCGTCAAGCTGACAAAGCACCTCAAGGAGTACGCAGAGGAAAACAAGGGCACGCTGAAAGGAAAGATTGTGCTGCTCGATCGAATTCCCGAGTTCGAGCCCCAGGACGAGCCCCCCAGCAAGCGTTACGACGATGAGGGACTGGCCCGTCTCGCCGCGGCGCCGCTGCCAGTGCCTGCGGAGCCGTTCGAATGGCCTATCACGGACCTGCCCGTCGACGAGAAGGAGCGCCGGCGCGCCTACCAGACTCTGCCGCTGGAGGTCACCGAAGACTACTGGAGCCGTAGTGTGCGAGTGTGGGGTCTGCTGCACGCCTTCCTTCGCGACGAGGGGGCGGTGGCCGCTTTCCACACCAGCAGCGAAGAAGCAGGCGGCATCATATTCGTGGAAGACAGCGCCTCCTGGGAAGAGGGCGCGCCCGTGCCGCCCCCGATGATCGTCCTGCCGCCGGAGACGTACGCCCAGATTGGGCGGCTGGTCGAGAGAGAAGTTCCGGTCAAGGTGGAGCTCGACCTCGAGGCCGAGTTCGATGACGATCTTGATGACTGGAACGTGACCGCCGAGATCCCGGGTGGCGAGAAGAAGGACGAGCTGATCATGCTTGGTGGCCACCTCGACTCATGGCAGGCAGGCACCGGAGCAACGGACAATGCCGCCGGCTGTGCCGTGGTAATGGAAGCCCTGCGCATCCTCAAGGCGCTCGACCTCAAGATGGATCGCACTGTGCGCCTGGCTCTATGGGGCGGCGAGGAGCAGGGTCTGTTCGGATCGCGCGGCTACGTCAAAGCCCATTTCGGAGATCCGATCACCATGGATTTGAAGCGGGATCACGCACGGCTGAGCGGTTACTTCAACATCGACAACGGTTCGGGGAAGATTCGCGGTGTGTACCTGCAGGAGAACGACATGATGCGGCCGATCTTCGCGGACTGGCTCGCTCCGTTCCGCGATCTGGGCGTGGAGACGATCTCCATCCGAAACACCCGTGGCACCGATCACCTTTCGTTTGATGCGATCGGCCTGCCAGGGTTCCAGTTCATTCAGGATCCGCTCGAGTACTCCACGCAAACCCATCACTCAAACATCGACGTGTACGACCATGCCGTGCCGACTGACTTGATGCAGGCTTCGGCGGTGCTGGCATCGGTCGTGTATCACGCAGCCACGCGGGAGGAGATGCTGCCCCGCAAGCCGCTGCCTGATCCCCTTCCAGAGAAGAAGCCCACCGACATCGGTGTGTGGTAGGCAGTGGCTGGAAACAGCTCAGGCGTGGATGCGCCGGGTGCGCGGGGTGCGCTTTTTCGCGGCGGGTTTGGGTACCGGAGCGCGCCGCTTGCCTGCCGCGGCGCGTGACTTCCCGGGCGACGGCCGGGCCGCTTTGAACTCCGAGCGCTTGGGAGAGATATCCCGGAACGGCGTGCGGCACGGCGGTCCCTCCGCGTGCAGGTAGAGCGGGGCACGCTTGCCGCCAATGCCGATCAAACTCCCCGAGCGTGTGCCGAACATCGGCCTGTGCAGACAGACGCTGCGCTCAGGGACCGGAGCGTGGCGCGACAGGATGCGCTGCAGATCTTCGACGGACTTCTCCTCGGGAGGACCTTCCACACCCAGAAGGCGGAGAACTTCGGCCCGCCGCGGCTCCTCCGGATCGCCGGGTGCCGCATTCGTCAGGACATGCACTCCTTCCGGGAGGGGCTCAACGCGCATTGTCTTGTCGAAGGTTCCGAGGAAGGCGTGCCTCGCGTCCGCGACAATGATCTGGAACGGGTTGTAGGCGGAATCCTCGACGTCCGAGAGCGCTTCGGCCGCCGCCGTGGCGCTTGACTCTTTCAGGATGTCGAGCACGAGCCTGCCGCGGGAACGCAGTGAAGGATCACGCAGGGATCGGGCCGCATTGGTCAACCCAACTACGGTTCCCGCCGCGTTCAACCCCAACCACGTGCCGCTAGCTTCCTTATCAATTCCGGCCCAGCGGCGCAGCTTGCCGGGCAGTGCGCGCGGTGCCTGAGCGGATCGATTCAGCCGCTCGTCCCGGTTTCCGGCTACCAGCAACGGCCAGTCGTCCCGGCACTGGTGATACAGGATGAGTGTACACATCTCAGCGCTACCTCCTACCCCCACTAATGGTCTAGAGCACGTCCCCTGCTGTCGCTTCGTTCTCAGGCCCTGGACGAAGCGGCGAGGCAGTATCCCATAATTTTGTACAGCAGGCGGGCGGCAGAGAAATTGGGTGCATGTAGCCCCCGCAACGGCATCAGTTCCACCAGATCCATGGCGACAACACGCGCGCGACCCGCCAGCCCGCGCAGAAAGCGCAGGGTTGGTCCGTAAGTGCCGCCACCGGGCTCCGGAGTTCCCGTCGACGGCATCAGGGTCGGATCCAGAAAATCGAGGTCGAAGGTCAGATAAACCTCTCCTGAAATTCCCTCCAGGGCGCGCTCGGGCCAGTCGGCGTCCATCTGGTGGGCATAGAGGATGCGTTTCTTGTGTGATCGAGCGAACTCCGCCTCCTCGCGGCTGAGCGCGCGGATGCCGATGGCCACAGCGGGGCACAGATCATGAACGCGGCGCATGACGCAGGCGTGACTCCAGGGCGTGCCCTCGTATTCGTCACGCAGATCCGCGTGCGCGTCGAGCTGCACGACCGTCAGCGACGGATAGCGCTTGAGCGCGGCTCTCACGCCACCCGTAGTGATCGTGTGCTCTCCTCCCAGCATGCAGACCCACTTGTCGCGCTCTAGATAACCGTGCACCTCCTGCTCGATGCGCGCCATCGAATCGGGAGCCTCCAGACCCGTGAGGTCGAGTGGTGCCGCCGTATGCACTCCGGCGCGGTACGGCTCGCTCTCCAATTCCTCGTCGTATAGCTCCACATAGCGAGAAGCTTCGACGATCGCCTCCGGGCCCCGAGCGGTTCCTCCGGCATATGAGGTTGTTCGTTCGTACGGCACCGGCAGGATCACGGCCCGGGAGCGATCCGGATCACAGTCGGCGGCCGGAAGGCCCAGGAAGTTGAATGGCGGCTGAGTTCCCACCGCGGTTCCTCAGGCCAGCAGGACGGCGCTGGCCAGCACGGTGGTCCACTGGCCGTCCTTGTGCCCGATGGCGGACTGGGTGACGTGGGTGGTGCGCACAATCTGGTCGCTGATTTGCCACACCTCTTTCCTTTTGTCGTAGGAGTTGGGATCAAAATCGACGCCCAGGGTCGTGGCCAGCATGTGGGCAGCCAGCGCCTCGGCGTACGAGCCCGATTTTTCGTCCGTCTCGCCGAATGCGTGGTGCTCCGAGAGGTAGCCGTGCTGGGCCGGGTCCTTGGGAAGCGCGACGCCGATCGACGAGGCGATCAGCCGGTGGGGCTCGTTGGTGGCGATCTTGGCCACTACACACGGCACGATTTGTCCGGGTGAGAGCAACTTGAGGCCCGCCGACGGTGTGATTATTCTAGCCTGCGGAGGGACGATACTGGAGACTGTGATGATGTTGAAGCGGGCGATCCCCGCCATCCTCAGGGCCATCTCGAAGGAGGTCAGCTGCTCCCGATGAACCCCCACCCCCTTGGCCAGGAACAGCTTGGTGGGGACGAACATGCGCTGGATAGTACCATAGATGTCCTTTGTTCCCAACGCCTTGACGACGGCCTGTGCGCGCTCCATATTGTTACAGGGATCTCTGTGCCCGCCCGTGTATCCGGAATCGCGACACACCGGAGGTATCTTCCCCGGTAACGGAGACCCGAATCACCCATGATCACCGGTCACAATACCGACGTCAAATACAACGGACAGGTCTACCACGTCCAGACAGAAGACAAGGGACGCAACAACCCCATCATCGAATCGCTCGTCTACCAGAAGGGAAAGATCCTCGGCTCGAAGCAGACCCCGTACGCGGATCTTCTCGAAGCCGGCGCCGGAGAGAAGGAAATCCAGGAGCGTCTCGAGTCCCAGCACAAGCGCATGCTTATGGGTGTGCGTGGAGGAAAGTACGCACCAGAAGGACCCCCACAGTTCGGCGAAAACTTCATCTCGAAGCGACGGCTTGATCAGGTAATCGTCGAATACCTGCAGTCCACCAAGGGAGCCGAGCGACTCGAAGTGATCGTTCAGGGCCCTTCGAATCTGGTTTTCGGTGAGAGTGCCGAAGTCGAGATCTACGTGCGCACCGAGCTGACCTCCAAGCCACTCCCGAAGGTGGCCGTTTCCATTCGTCTTGCCCGTCCTGGCCAGGATGACATGGAGCTGTTCCGCGGCAAGACAAATCGCGAAGGTAAGGTGGCCACTACGATGGCGTTTCCCGAGTGCGAGGATGCCAGCGCGGTCCTGATCGTCGAAGCGACCTCCAAGCACGCCAGCGAGGAAGCCCGCATGCTCGTCCACCGGAAGCGTCCCGAGCCCGTCGGCGAACCGGTCGCCTGAACTCTGTCCCCCCCCCTCCCTCCTGTTATGCTGTCTGCATGCGTTTGAAGATCAACGGAGAAGTGCGGGAGTTTTCCGACGATCTGACGCTGTCGGTACTGCTCGAGAAGCTGGGGCTTCCCTCCGCGCGCATGGCGGTGGAGCGAAACCGCGCGCTGGTGCGCCGAGATACGTACTCCTCGGTGCGCCTCCAGGATGGTGACGAGCTGGAGATCGTGCAGCTCGTAGGCGGCGGCTAAGCACCTTCGGTGCTGTGCTAGAATCGAAAGTAATTCTGGAATTGACCATGGACGCTTCACCTCTGAAAATCGCAGGCCGGGAGTATCGATCACGACTCATCGTGGGCACGGGAAAGTACGCCTCGTTCGAGCAGACCCGCCAGGCGATCGAACGCTCGGGTGCCGAGATGGTCACGGTGGCGGTTCGCCGCGTGAAGCTCGGCGGACCGCCGGAAGAGTCGCTTCTGACGTACATCGATCCCAAGAAATATGTCCTGCTCCCCAACACCGCCGGCTGCTACACGGCCGATGACGCCGTGCGCACGGCCCGCCTGGCGCGCGAAGCGGGACTCTCCAGCCTGATCAAGCTCGAGGTGATCGGCGACGAGCAGACGCTCTTCCCGGACACGCACGCCCTCCTGGAAGCCACCCGGACCCTCGTCAAGGAGGGATTCACGGTGCTCCCCTACACCAACGAAGACCTGGTAGTTGCCAGGAGGCTGAGAGACGCGGGCGCGGCCGCCATCATGCCGCTCGGCGCGCCGATCGGATCGGGACTGGGCATCCAGAACCGCACCGCGCTGCGCATCCTGATCGAGCAGATCACCGATCTCCCGATCATCGTCGACGCCGGAGTGGGAACCGCCTCCGATGCGGCCGTGGCCATGGAACTGGGCGCTGACGGCGTCCTCATGAACACCGGGATTGCCGGTGCTCGCGATCCGCTCAAGATGGCGGAGGCAATGAAGCGCGCCGTCGAATCGGGACGCCTCGCCTACGAAGCAGGGCGAATCCCCCGCAAGCTGTACGCCACAGCCTCCAGCCCCCTCGACGGCACCATCGAGTAATCTCCCCAGCACGCAAGAGCACAGTGGCTTGGTAAGGGCCCGCGTTGCCAGGCGTTGCCTGTTCGGTTACGTCGCGCCGGGTGGCGTGCCGCGCCCGGCGCCAGCGCAGGGCGGCAGGGCTATTCGTTGGATCCCCAGCGCAGGCACGCTGCGCCAGCTCGCGTGCCTGGACGCGCAGGGGCCCCGGGTGGCGCACGAGGGAGAGGCGAGCGCAGGTGTCGCCTGCGTGGAGCCGTGTCTCGAGGTGCGGGACCGCCCCTGTCTTTAGCGCATGGGGAGGGCCTAGCGGCGCTGGCGGGCGTCCTTGAGGGCCTGGGCCGCCTCCCGGTCGATCGTCTCGCGCCGCTTTGCGTCCCGTTTGTCGTGCAGCTTCTTGGCGCGGGCGACGGCGATCTCGATCTTCACACGGCGGTTCTTCAGGTACATCCGCAGCGGCACCAGCGTGTGGCCGGATCGATCGGTGGCGGCCTGCAGACGCAGGATCTCCCGGCGGTGCAGGAGTAGCTTGCGCTCGCGGGTCGGCTCGGGGGCGGAGGGCCCCGCGTTGGCATAGGGGCTGATGTGGCACTTGAACAGGAACGCCTCACCCCGCCGGATGCGGACGTAAGCCTCCCGCAGGTTCGCCCGCCCGTCCCGCACCGACTTCACCTCCGGGCCCTCGAGGGCGATCCCCGCCTCCAGCCGTTCCAGGATGTGGTACTGGTGGCGGGCCTGGCGGTTGGTGACGAGCACCTTTCCAGCTTCTTCAGATTGGCTCATCGGCTCATGCCCGGACCACGATAGGTAAGCACCGTCCCGCGGGTCAAGTGAGCTTTCCTTGACCGGTACCCTCAGCAATGGCATAATTTCTACTGCTAGGCCTTTGAACACGGCTGACTTTATTGGCCATAACCGCTGCGCCTGACAGGGCGCGGTTTTATATAGGAGGGCCTGCCGATGCCTCCCGCCGGCAGCATCTCCACCGCTCCATCAGATCCTCGCCCTTTCGTAAACGTCGTCAGCGTTAAATTTCCCAACATCGCTCGCGCCTACCAGTTTGACAGCGGCGAGCTAGAATTTATCCCCGGCGATTTCTGCATCGTCCAGACCGAGCGCGGAGACGACTTCGGCGAGGTCGTACAGGCCACCCGCCCGTCCCCCCAGCACTGCGGTCTGAAGGGAATCAAGAAGGTGCTGCGCCGCGCGGAAGAGTCCGACCGCGAGATATACCTGCACAAGCGCGCCCGCGAGAACGAAGCGGACGCCTTCTGTCAGATGAAGATCAGCGAAAAGAAGCTGAAGATGAAGCTGGTCCGTGTCAGCCATTCCTGGACCAGCCACAAGGCAATCGTTTTCTTCACGGCGGAGGAGAGGGTCGACTTCCGCGAGCTGGTGCGCGAGCTGGCGCAGCACATGCACATGCGGGTGGAAATGCGCCAGATCGGCCTGCGCGACGAGGCCAAAGTGCAGGGCGGCTGTGGGCCCTGCGGCCGCCAGCTCTGCTGCTCAACCTGGCTCAAGGAGTTCCAGCCGATCTCGATCAAGATGGCCCGCGCCCAGGGCCTGAGCCTGAACCCCTCGAAGCTCACCGGCATGTGTGGCCGGCTCAAATGCTGCTTGCGGTATGAGTTCGACCAATTCGTGCTCAAGGGCGGAGACCCGGCAGGGTTTGCCGAGAAGATGCAAAACCACCCGGGAGCCAAGTGCCCCGGCGGCGGCTGCGGAAGCGCCGCGCCTCCCTCCTAATCCGTTCCGCCTGCCCCCTTTCCCCCGCCTGCCAGGAGCCGGTAAAGGGCGCGGGAATCGATTCCCTTCTCCCGCGCTACCTCACGCACGGCGGCGGGGCGCCGCTTCCCCGTGTCGCGCACCCGGCGTTCCACCTCACGCCGCAGGCGTTTGAGCCCGGCGTCGTCGATCTCGAGAGGGGCCTCCTCGTCCGACATTCCGGCTCGTGCCCGGCGGCCTTTCGCAGGAGTAGCTGCTCCCTCGACTACGAACGTGATCTCTCCGCGCAGGGCTCCCTCGCCGGCAGAAGCGGCCAGATCCGCGAGCGTGCCGCGCCGGATCTCCTCGTGCATCTTGGTCATCTCGCGCGCCATGACCGCCCGCCGCTCGGGCCAGCGCCCCGCCATGTCTCGCATCGCCGCGGTGGCGCGGCGTGGTGATTCGTAGAAAACCAGAAGTCCTTCGATCTCATCAAGCGAAGCGAGCAGTCGGCGACGATCACCGGCGCGGGAGGGCAGAAACCCCAGAAACGTGACACGGCTGCCCGTGAGGCCAGCCGCGGACACGGCCGCCGCCAGAGCCGACGGGCCCGGCACGGGCACGACGGGATAGCCGGCCGCCGCAGCCTCCGTGACCAGGATGGCTCCGGGATCGGAGACGGCGGGTGTGCCGCCGTCGGTGACCAGCGCCACGCTTTCACCCCGGTCGAGGCAACCCAGCAGTTCGGCAACCCGGGCCCGTTCGTTGAACTTGTGGTAGGAGACGAGGCGCGAACGGATGGCGTGACGCTCGAGAAGCTTGCGCGTGTGGCGCGTATCTTCACACGCAATGGTGCCGGCTTCACGGAGCACCCGCAGGGCGCGCAGGGTGATGTCTTCCAGATTTCCGATCGGTGTGCCGACGACGTACAGGGTTCCGGACATGGTTCTCTCTTGCCAGTGCTCAGGGAGGGTAGCACGGCGCCCCGCCCGGGCAGCGTTATTGCGGGGGCGATGCTTCAGCGTCGGCTGGTGATCGGGGCCACGTACGGCATCCGGCGCTTGAACTCATTGCGCTGCATCCGGTCCTGCACCGATCGCACCATCTCACGATCGAAACCGTGCGCCTGCAGATCTCGGAGCTTGGAGCCACGATCCACCATGAGCACCAGCAGGCGATCGAGCTCCTCGTACGTGTAGCCCAGCTCGGCTTCGTCGGTCTGGTCCGGCCACAGATCAGCGGTCGGGACCTTATTGCGAATGCGCTCCGACACACCCAGGTACAGCGCCAGAAGCCGGACCTGTGTCTTGTAGAGACCGCCGATCGGGTTGAGGCTGCACGCCGTGTCCCCGAAATGGGTGCCGTAGCCGAGCAGGGTCTCGGTGCGATTGCTGGTGCCGAGGACCAGTGCATCGCGCGCAGAAGCGGAATCAAACAGAATCGACATGCGCTCCCGGGCCATCTTGTTTCCGCGGCGCACCTGGTTGGCGTCCGGCCGGTTCTCGAAGTAGGCGTCGACCATGGGCGAGATGTCCACCTTCTCGTAACGTATGCGCAGGTATTTCGCCAGCTCCTCGGCGTCATGGAGGCTGTCGGGGTGGCTGCTGCGGTAAGGCATGAGGACGGCGATCACCCCCACACGCCCGAGGGCCCGCCGGGCAAGCGTGGCCGAGACGGCCGAGTCGATCCCTCCGGAAAGCCCCACCACCACACGCGAGCGTCCCGCGCGGCGTGTCTCCTCCTGGATGAAGGTCTCGATGCGCGAGCACACAGCCTCGGGCTTGATCTCGAGGCCGGCCGATGCGGATCGGGAGTGCGAGGATCCGCTCTTACGGACCCGTTTCTTCGTGGAACGGGTTTTTCGCTTCCGCCGGGAGCCCGCCGCGTAACGCCTGGCGGGAACGCGTTTCACCATGATTTTTCCGGGATCGGCAGCATGCGGACGGACGAAAGCCGAAAAACGACCCTGCTTTCCCTTGCGGCCAGGTTCATCGGGAATCCGTAACTCGGAATGGTGCAGCAGGATAGCACACAAGCGCTCTGCTAGAATAGCGAGCGTCCGAAGGGTACCGGCACCTGCCCACCGCTCCCGGCCCGCCTCTCATGCTGCGCCATCCCGCATTTTCTGGAAGCTTCTATCCGGGCGACCCGGAGACCCTGCGCCGGGATGTCGAGACCCGACTGGAGAGGACAGGGCCGCGCACCGGTGTGACCGCGCTCATGGCGCCGCACGCGGGGTACGTCTACTCGGGCGGCGTGGCTGGCTGCACCTACTCCGCCGCTGATCTTCCGGGCCGCCTGGTGATCCTCGGCCCCAACCATACCGGCCGGGGTGCGCCTCTGGCCCTGTACGGGGACGGTGAGTGGGAGACACCCCTGGGCCGGATGCCGGTGGATGCGGATCTGGCGGACAGACTCCAGAAGGCGTGTCCCCTGCTGGAGGCAGACGTCGAGGCGCACAGCCGTGAGCACGCCATCGAGGTTCAGCTGCCGTTCCTGCAGGTGTGCGCGCCCGGCGCGCGCATCGTGCCGGTGTGTGTAGGGACGCCGCGGATCACTGACCTGCGGGCTCTCGGCACAGCCCTGGCACGGGTAATCTCGTCCCTGGAGGAGCCGGCCGCTATCCTGATCAGCAGCGACATGACCCACCATGAATCCCGCGAGGTGGCCGAGCGCCAGGACCGCAAGGCGCTCGAGACGCTG
>CBEVTG010000028.1:0-10810 GCA_965552745.1 uncultured bacterium | reverse complement strand
GGATCCTGTTGTACAGCTCCATCGCCTCCTTCAGCTTGCCCTCCTCGCGCAGCTGGCTTGCCTCCGCCATGAGCGCTTCGGCTTCCCAGTTCAGGAAAACGCCCCAGGTCCCTCCTTCCTTGATCACCGTGTAAACCTGGGTGACGGGATCACCGCCCTCCGATCCGGAGCTCTCGAACGCGACGTGTACCTCAGCCTGGCTCCCATCGATATCCACCGAGCTGATCTCGTAGTCAGAGTCAATCGCGACCCCTTCAGGCAGCCACTTCGAGGCTGGTTCGGACACGAACGTCTGCAGGTCCTTGAACGCTTTGTCCTTGGCCGAAACGTACTCGTAGGCTCCAATGTACTCTCCGTCCGCCAGAGTGCCGAGGAACTTCTTAACCGATTTCTTGGGGTTCGATCCGAAAAATCCGCAGGCGCAGGTCAGCAGTGCCGTGAAGACAACAATCCCCCTTCTCATGGTTCCTCCTCACAGGCCCGGGTCGTAGGACCGAGGGATTTTCTCCCGGAGCTGCCGGACCACGTGAACGGCTGGTGAGTCAAGGCTTGCGTTGCCCCCGGCGCATCCGATCGAGAGCCCCGGGTTTGGCCAGGCGTTTCAGGCTGCGCCGACGCGACCTGACGCTCCCGGCCTCTTTCCGGAGCTTGCGGCGTGCGCTGCCGAGCGACCTCAGGAGCGCAGCATACTCGGGTCCGACGACAGACTCCAGACCCCGTTTCATCCGCCGGGCCAGGGCCGGGCTCGCTCCGCCGGTGGAGATAGCGATGATGAGCTTACCGCGGCGGAGGATGGCAGGAAACTGCAGCGTTCCGCGGGAGGGATCGTCGGCGGAGTTGCAGGGCAGTCTGCGGCGGCGCGCCTCAGAGGCCACAGCACGGTTCACGGAAGGATCATCCGTGGCCGCGACCACGAGCGCACAACGGGCGAGGTCCCCTCTGCGAAAGCAGCGGCGACTCAGAGTCACCCGGCCCGCGGTTGCCATCCGCTCCACAATCCGCGCCGCCTCCGGGGCCACGATCCTCACCCGCGCTCCGGCACGGCGGAGCGCCGCCGCCTTGCGCGCGGCGACACGGCCCGCTCCCACCACCAGGCAGGTCTGATCTTTCAGCTCCAGAAGGACAGGGAAAAGTGCCATGGCCGGATAGTCCGGCCCGCGGCGACGATTCGGGATTCCGTCTACTCGTGCGCCGCCGGCCGCCGTGATTCCATGGAGGTAATACGGGGAACATAGAGCGGGAAACGATTGCACAGGTTCAGCACCCGTTCCCGGATCGACTTCAGGACCGCCTCATCCTGCGCGCTGCGCAGGGTCTCGACGATCAGGGATCCGATCTCCCGCATCTCGGAGGTGCCCATGCCCCGTGAAGTCACCGCCGGTGTTCCGATGCGTATGCCGCTCGCCACCATGGGAGGATTGCTGTCAAACGGGATGGTGTTCTTGTTGACCGTGATTCCTGCGCGGTCGAGCCACTTCTCCGCTTCCTTGCCGGTAAGGCCCTCCCGGGTCACGTCCACCAGCATCAGATGGTTGTCGGTGCCACCCGAGACCAGCCGCAAGCCCGCCGCCGCGAGTGCCTGCGCGAGAGTGCGGGCATTGTCGATGATCTGCTGCTGGTAGCGCTTGAATGAAGGTTGCTGGGCCTCTCTGAAGGCGACCGCCTTGGCGGCTATGACGTGCATGAGCGGACCGCCCTGGATGCCGGGAAACAGTGAGCGGTCGATAGCTTTCGCGTGGCGCTCCTTGCAGAGGATCAGACCTCCGCGCGGGCCGCGCAACGTCTTGTGCGTCGTGGTGGTCACGAAGTCGCAATGAGGTACCGGGCTGGGGTGCAGGCCGGCGGCCACGAGGCCCGCGATGTGGGCCATGTCGGCGAGGAGGTAGGCGTCGCACGAACGGGCGATAGTACTCGCACGCTCGAAGTCGATGGTGCGCGGGTAGGCGCTTGCGCCCATGATAATCAGGCGCGGGTTTTCCCGCCGGGCAAGATCGGCCAGTTCGTCGTAATCAATGTGCTCGGTGTCCCTGCGAACTCCGTACGGGATGACCTTAAACAGGGAGCCGGAGAAGTTGAGCGGATGGCCATGGGTGAGGTGGCCGCCGTGGCTCAGGTTCATCCCCAGGATCGTGTCACCCGGCTTCAGAACGGAGAAGTAGGCGGCCATGTTCGCCTGGGCACCGGAGTGCGGCTGCACGTTCGCGTGCTCGGCGCCGAAGATTTGCTGCGCGCGCTCAATGGCCAGTTCCTCGGCACGGTCCACCCATTCGCAGCCGCCATAGTAGCGCCGGCGCGGGTATCCTTCAGCGTACTTATTGGTGAGCACTGAGCCCATCGCCTCCAGAACCGCCTCGCTGACGTGGTTCTCGGATGCGATCAACTCGAGGGTCGAGTTCTCGCGCCGCGTCTCGTCCAGGATGGCCTGGTGTATTTCCGGATCAACTTCGTGAAGCGAATCATCGGGCATGATCATTTTCCTGTCGCCGGCAAGGATTTCTGAAAAGATCTGCTCGCGCGGAATCCGCAGTGTTTCACCATGGCGAGATTTCCGGGAGTATCCTCAAGACGACGGATAAACAAATCTTACCTGTATGGCGCGCGCCGGTGCAAGCCGCGCCCCTGTTACTGCTTTGGATCGAGCGCCATGACGCGAGCGATCCAATCCCGTGTTTTCGGCGCATTTTCGAGCTTCAGGTTGGCTGCGAAGAAGGAATAGATCGGATTGATGCTGGCATCGTTGGGAGACAGCACGCTGAGGGTCATCATTGGAACCAGGCTGAAGTCGGCGGCGTTTGGAGCATCGCCCATCAAGTAGGCACTCTGCGACAGGGTTTCCTCGATCCGGGAGGCCGAGTGGTTGAAGTCCCTGCCGGCCTTCTTGACGCGCTCCAGATCGGGAGAAGCCTCGAACGACTGCCCGAAGATCGTGCCCACGGGTTGACCCAGGTCCGTTCGGCCGAACAGCTCCCACTCCTCTATCTGCTTAATCGTCTGGCGCTCGGGGCTGAACAGGCGGGGCGGCGAGGGCCAGTTTGCATCCAGGTAGCGCAGGATGGCGGAGGAGTCGAACAGGACGATGTCGCCGTGCACGAGGACCGGTGCGAGCGGCTGTCCGGAGATCTGGATGAGCGGTTCGCGTTTTGCGAAGTCGACCGGGATCCGCTCATACGGGATCTTCTTGTACGCCAGAGCAAGGCGCACCTTGATGTTGTTCGGTGAAGGGGCGAGATCATAAAGCTTCACGGCTCGGCTCATGCGGTTTTCCTCCAGTTTTCGGCGCACTGTTATTTAACTATTTGGTTAACTATATCGGTTGGGACTTCAGCCGTCAAGCACCTGCCCGGCTGCGGCATTTCACACACGGACAGCCGACTGCGTCAAATCACCCATCCCGGAATGCCTGAGGCCAGCTGGACGCCTCTCCGCGTGGGGCCCCCGCGCGCCGCGAACCGGGATCAGGGGGTCCGATGTTCTTCCCTGATGGCACGAATGTTGCCCTATGAATCAAGTGATGGGTCGAACGGCTCTCAAGCCACGCCCGCCTAAAGCGCCCCCTCGCGCCGGGGAACGATCCTCGACCTCGGCCGAAGGGGGAAGCCACGCTTCCACGGGCCGCCTGATGATGGACGCCAACGAGGCGGTCGGTTCAGTGGCCTACCGCACGAACGAAGTCATTGTCATCTATCCCATCACGCCTGCATCGCCGATGGGGGAGATGGCCGATGATCGCTCGACCCGGGGCACACCGAACATCTGGGGGGCTGTACCGCGGCTGGTGCAGATGCAGTCGGAAGGTGGAGCCGCCGGGGCGGTGCACGGCGCGCTGCAGGCAGGGACCCTCGCCACCACGTTCACCGCATCGCAGGGTCTGCTGTTGATGATCCCGAACATGTACAAGATCGCCGGTGAGCTCACCGGATTCTGCATGCATGTGGCGGCCCGCACCGTGGCCACCCACGCGCTGTCAATCTTTGGTGATCACTCGGATGTCATGGCCTGCCGGCAGATTGGTTTCTCCATGCTGGCCTCATGCTCGGCGCAGGAGGCCCAGGACTTCGCCTGCATTGGCCAGGCCGCCAGCCTGCGGGCGTGCGTACCGATGCTTCATTTTTTCGATGGCTTTCGCACTTCGCACGAGATCACCGGAGTCGATGTCCTGAGCGACGACGATCTTCGCTTCATGATGGACGAGAAAGCAATCCGCGCCCACCGCGCACGCGGGCTGAGCCCCGAGCGCCCCGTGGTGCGGGGCACGGCACAGAACCCGGACACGTTCTTTCAGGCGCGCGAGGCCTGCAACACCTACTACCGTGACTGCTCCGGGATCGTGCAGCAGACAATGGATCGGTTCGCGTCGAGAACCGGCCGTCAGTACCACCTTTTTGAGTATACGGGTGATCCCCGGGCGGAGCGTGTCATCGTGCTCATGGGGTCGGGCGCCGAGTGTGCCCAGGAGACCGCGGAGTGGATGAACGCCCGCGGTGAGCGAGTCGGTGTGCTGCGCGTTCGCCTGTTCCGGCCGTTTTGTATCGACAGCTTTGCGGCGGCCCTGCCCGGCACCACGCGCCGCATCGCGGTGCTCGACCGCACCAAGGAGCCGGGCTCCGTGGGCGAGCCGCTCTATCTGGATGTCATGGCCGCGCTGCAGGAGGCCAGGCAGAGGGGGAGCCTGCTCCTGGATTCGCAGCCGGAGGTCATCGGCGGCCGCTACGGCCTTTCATCGAAGGAGTTCACTCCCGCCATGGTCAAGGCGGTCTTCGATGAGCTGGCGCGGAAAGAGCCACGCAACCATTTCACCATAGGCATAGAAGACGATGTAACGCACACTTCTCTGGGCTTCGATCGCGGGTTCGACATAGAGCCGGACGATGTCGTGCGGGCGGTCTTCTTCGGTCTTGGCTCCGACGGGACGGTCGGCGCCAACAAGAGCTCGATCAAGATTATCGGCGAGGCGACTTCCAACCACGCTCAGGGATATTTCGTCTATGACTCGAAGAAGGCAGGCGCCACGACCGTCTCGCACCTCAGGTTTGGGCCGCGCCTCATCCGCTCGACTTATCGCATCCGGTGTGCCAATTTCGTGGGCTGCCATCAGTTCTCCCTTCTGGAGCGGGCGAACGTTCTGGACCACGCCGCGCCGGGCGCCACGATCCTTCTCAACGCGCCTCACGGCCCGGGCGAGATCTGGGATCGGCTGGCTCACGAGGTGCAACAGCAGTTCGTCGACAAAAAGCTGCGCCTGTTCATCATCGATGCGTACAAGGTAGCGGCCGACGCAGGTCTGGGGCGGCGCACCAGCACGATCATGCAGGCCTGCTTCTTCGCGCTCTCGGGTGTGCTCTCCCGCCAGACCGCGATGGATCGCATCAAGGGATCAATCCGCAAAACGTATGGGCGCAAGGGAAAAGAGGTCGTGAAGCGCAACTTCGCGGCTGTGGACAGCGCTCTTTCCCATATGCACGAGGTGAAGGTGCCCGCAACGGTCAGCTCGAAACGCCCGCTGCCGCCGCTTGTCAGCGAAGACGCTCCAGAATTCGTGAAGCAGGTGACGAGCTCCATGATCGCGGGCCGCGGAGATCTGCTCCCCGTCAGTGCGTTTCCCGTGGACGGCACCTGGCCGGTCGGTACGAGCCGCTGGGAAAAACGTGCCATTGCACAGGCGATTCCGATCTGGGACCCGCAGGTTTGCATCCAGTGCAACAAGTGCGCCCTCGTATGTCCGCACGCGGCCATCCGACCGAAGGTCTATGAGGCGAAAAATCTTCACGATGCACCATCATCCTTCAAGTCCACCTCGTACCGGGGCCCCGGTTTCGACGGCATGAAGTACACCCTTCAGGTTGCCCCCGAGGATTGCACGGGCTGCAACCTGTGCGTGGCCGTGTGCCCGGCCAAGGACCGTTCCAACCCCCGCCATAAGGCCATCGACATGGAGCCGCTGGCTTCCCATCTGGAACAGGAGCGCGACAGCTACGCATTCTTCCTGAAATTGCCCGATCCCGACCGGCGCAAGGTTCGTCTCGACAACAAGGGATCTCAGTTACTGACACCGCTCTTCGAGTACTCAGGAGCCTGCGCGGGGTGCGGTGAGACCCCTTACATCAAGCTGCTGACACAGCTCTTCGGCGACCGCATCATGATCGCCAACGCCACAGGCTGCTCTTCCATCTATGGCGGAAACCTGCCGACGACTCCTTACACGACGAACCGGGAGGGTCGCGGGCCCGCATGGTCCAACTCATTGTTTGAGGATAACGCCGAGTTCGGACTGGGCTTCCGCCTGGCGATGGATGCCCACACGGAGCGCGCGCGCAGTCTTCTGAAACAACTCTCTCCGAAACTCGACGAGACCCTGGTGCGTGACATTCTCGGTGCGGTGCAGCGCGGCGAGGAGGAGATCGCCGCGCAGCGGGAGAAGGTGAAGCAGCTCCGGGAGAAACTCGAGCACCTCGGCTCTCCCGAAGCACACGAACTCGACCTGCTGGCCGACTATCTGGTCAGAAAAAGCGTCTGGATCGTGGGCGGAGACGGGTGGGCCTACGACATCGGTTACGCCGGCCTGGACCATGTGCTGGCCTCGCGCAGCGACGTCAACGTCCTGGTGCTCGACACCGAGGTTTACTCGAACACCGGCGGGCAGCAATCCAAGGCCACGCCGCTCGGTGCGGCAGCCAAGTTCGCTTCGGCTGGCAAGGACACGCCAAAAAAGGATCTGGCGATGATGGCCATGAGCTATGGCCATGTCTACGTGGCACGGATCGCCTTCGGTGCCAACGACAACCAGACGGTGCGCGCCCTTCTCGAAGCAGAAGCGTATCGGGGCCCGTCACTCATCCTGGCGTACAGCCACTGCATCGCCCACGGATACGACATGGCACACGGAGTCGAGCAGCAGAAGCTCGCGGTCGCATCGGGAACCTGGCCGCTCTACCGCTTCGATCCACGCCGCATCCGCGCGGGCGAGCCTCCACTCAAGCTCGACTCCGGCCCCCCGGAGGTGCCTCTCGAGGAATATACGCGCGCCCAGGAGCGCTTCCGGATCGTGGAGCGCATAGACCCGGAGCGCTCGAAGAAGCTCCGTGCGGCCGCCCGGCGGGTCGCCGAGCAGCGCGTCTCGATCTACAGCCAGCTGGCAGGCATCACGCTGCCCAGAGGCGGTGGAAAAGACGGAGAGGATGCCTAGCGCATGGACTTCTCCACCACTTACCTGGGTATCAAGCTCCACTCGCCGCTCATGCCGGGAGCCTCCCCGCTCGTGGATGACCTGGATGCCGTGCGCCGTCTGGAGGACGCGGGTGCCGCAGCTATCGTCATGCATTCCCTGTTTGAAGAGCAGCTCGTTGGCGAACAGATGGCGGTGTCGACCCATGTCCACGCTCACGAGGAGTCGTTCCCCGAGGCGCTCTCCTACCTGCCGAGCCCGGAGGGGTTCACGCTGGGGCCGGAGGAATATCTGGAGCAGATCCAGAAGATCAAGGCGTGCGTCGATGTACCGGTCTTCGCTTCGCTCAACGGCAGCACGACCGGGGGGTGGCTGGAGCACTCGCGGCTGATGGAGCAGGCGGGTGCCGATGCCCTGGAGCTGAACGTCTACTACATGGCGGGTGATCTGCAGGAGAGCGGGGACACGGTCGAGCGTCGCACGCTCGAGATGCTGGCTGCGGTCAGGGAGTCGGTCGGCATTCCGGTTGCCGTTAAACTGTCGCCTTACTACTCATCGCTCGGCTACTTCGCGCGCGTTCTGGTCGAAGCCGGGGCCCAGGGCCTGATCTTCTTCAACCGTTTCTACCAGCCGGACATCGATGTGGAAGAGCTGGAGGTCGTGCGTTCTCTGCACCTGTCCCGGCCCTCGGAGCTGCTGCTGCGCCTGCGCTGGCTGGCCGCGTTGAGCGGCCGGGTCAAGGCCTCGCTGGCGGTTACGGGTGGAGTCCACGACGGCATCGATGCGACAAAGGCTGTCATGGCCGGCGCCGATGCGGTTCAGGTCGTCTCGTCTCTGCTCAGACACGGGCCGCAGCGCCTCAAAACCATCCTCGACGAGATGGGGGAGTTCATGGAAAAGCACGAATACAACTCGCTGTCACAGATGCGTGGATGCATGAGCCTCCTCCGATGCCCGGATCCGAGGGCTTACGAGCGATCAAACTACATGCGCATCCTGCAGGGCTGGCAGCGCTGAGCGTCCCGCGCAACCTCCCGTACCTCATACCCGCGTTCCCATCCTTCCTTCGCTAGCCGGCGAGACAGCCTCGTCTCGACTCCAAACCGGACTGGGCAGCGCCGGTGGAAGGCGCTAGACTGATCCGGTCCACTCGGATTCTTATGCGCGCACTGCATGGCAATTTCATGGGAGCTCTACTTGCGGCAGCGTGCGGAATGGCCATGGCTGCCTGCGCGCCCCACCCGGGCAATGCGGGGCCGTCACCTGAAGAGGCCGCGGCTCTCACGGAAGCACAGCAAGGGGCGGGGCCTCCCGTGGAGCCGGCCCGCGCCGAGGACATCCTTCGCGAGGTGCGGGCACCGGGGGCCGGCGTCGTGCTGGTCAACATCTGGGCGACCTGGTGCATGCCCTGCAGGGAAGAGTTTCCCGACCTGGTGCGCATGCGCCGCGACTATGCCGAGCGGGGGCTTCGGTTGATCCTGGTCTCGGCCGATTTCGACAGCGAGATGCCGGAGGTGCTGCGCTTCCTCACCGAGCAAGGCGTGGATTTTCGTACCTACATCAAGACGGGAAAGGACATGGAGTTCATCAACTCTCTGCACGAGGATTGGACCGGCGCCCTGCCGGCAACTTTCATTTTTGACGGCAAGGGGCGCTTGAAACACTTCTGGCAGGAAAAGGCAGACTACACAACTTTCGAGCAACGGGTGCTCGAAGTCTTGAACGTGCCCGCAGGAACGCGCGGCTAGAGGAGGGCTTATGAGTACGACGTACCGATTTGGAGGGATCGCAGTAGCGGTCATGCTGGCCGCGAGTGCCTGGCTTTCGGCACCCAGGGCCGGTGAGCAACGGGCGGCGCTCGAACTCGGTGCCCGTCCGCCCAAGTCAACCGTCAGGATGCCGAACGTGGACGAGAAGTTATTCTCGATCGCCGACGTGGCTGGGAAGAAGGGCACGCTGGTGATGTTCTCCTGTAATGCGTGTCCCTGGGTGAAGGCCTGGGAGGATCGCATTACCTCTGTGGGGAACACCTACCAGGATCGGGGGGTCGGTGTCATCGTCATCAACTCGAATGATCCGCAGCAGAACTCCGAGGACAGCTTCGAGGTCATGAAGCAGCGCGCCAGGGAAAGAGGGTTCGCTTTCCCGTACGTTGTGGACTCGACCTCGGAGGTGGCCGCGGCCTTCGGCGCCACCCGGACCCCGGAAGTTTTCCTTTTCGACGGTGAGCAGGAACTCGTCTACCACGGCGCCATCGATGACAACGCCAAGGAGCCGGCGAAGGTGGAAGAGGACTACCTGGTGGACGCCCTGGAGGCCATGCTCACGGGCAAGCCGATTCCCGTGCGGCAGACCAAGGCGATCGGCTGCAGCATCAAGTTTCGCGAGAGCGCCTGAGACGGGCGGACACCTGACTGAGCGCTCAGGCGGGGCTCCTGGCGTCCTCCGGGGGTTGGGGGGACTCAGCGTTGTCCTGCCGGGACATTTCCTTGTATGCCAGCACCAGGGCCACGACGGCCAGGGGCAGGGTCAGGAAGACGCCGATCAGGTAGATCAGCAGGCCGGCGGCCGCCAGGGCCAGGGCCAGGGTATACAGGAGGCTGTGCTCAAAAAGGTCGGGAAGCGTGAGCTGCCAGGCCCGGGTGAACGCCTCGGGAAACGGTAGCCGCTTCTCGGCCATGAGCGGGAACATCGGGAACAGGGCGGCGCCGGCCACGAGCCCGGGCAGGACGAAGAAGACCAGTCCCGCCGCCACGCACAGGCTATAGACCAGCCCCGCCAGCAGTGTGTGCCCGAAGCGCTCGAATCCGATGAACAGATCTGAGAAAGAGACTTCCTCCTCCCGCTGCCGCCTCAGCACCGCGTTCGAGATGCCAACCAGGGCCGGGCCGATCAGCAGGCCGGAGGTGGCCAGGTTGATGGCCGCCAGAATCGCCCCTCCCAGAAGGAACGTCTTCGGATCTTCCATCACCAGCGCGTAAGCGCGTCGGAAAAGCCGGCGTTCAAACATCTTCAATCTCCCTATCGGTCCTCAGACTCACGTACAGGACTGTGCCGCCGCTGAACAGGAGCGTGAGCGGGTAGGCGAAGGCGGCGGAGATCAGGGCAAGAAACGACAGGCCGAGCAGCAGGCCGGCGACGGGATACGAGTCCACGCCCGCGGCGAAGAGGTTGGAGGGCAGCGGGCCAGCCAGCAACTCAAACAGGGGGCGCAACGACTCCGGGAACCCGGCCAGGAGGCCCAGAAAACGCTCCTTCATCGCCGGGTGGGAGATCGCCACGGTGATCTGGAGTGACAGGCGCATCAGGCTGGCGATGGCAAAGGCGGTGGCTCCGCAGGCTGTGGCCAGGATCGCCTCGACCAGCAGGATTCGCCCAGGCCGTCGGCGTACCAGGCCGAACAGCTCCCGGATCACTGTAACTACCCCGGCGTCCTCGAAGCCGAGGGCTGCGGGGTAGAGGGGGGAGCTGAGCACGTGCACGAGGGTGGTCAGGACGGTGAGTGCCGAGAAAGCGATGATCGGGGCGAACCACAGGGCGTAGAGGGTGGGGCCCACCCCCGGGATGAGGCCGAGGATCGATATGAAGGTCTGGGCCAGGACTCCGACGACCGCCAGGGCGCAGAAGGCCAGTGGGATCAGCACCAGG
>CBEVTG010000027.1:0-10949 GCA_965552745.1 uncultured bacterium | reverse complement strand
GGCAACGATCGCACTCATTCGAATTCGAGGAAGCGGTAGTCGGAGGAGCGGCCCTCGACGCCCACGGGGAGCCGCTCCCTGCGGCCAGCCTGGCGCTTGCAAAACAGAGCGCCGCGGTTCTTCTGGGCGCCGTCGGCGGCCCGAAGTGGGACAACCAGCCGTACGATAAACGCCCCGAACGCGCTCTTCTCGCGCTGCGCAAGGAACTCGAGTTACACGCCAACCTGCGCCCCGTGAAGCTGATCGAAGCTCTGGCTGAGCGCTCTTCGCTGCGCTCGGGAGCGATCCGAGGCTGCGACATGATGATTGTGCGGGAGCTCACCGGAGGCATCTACTTCGGCGAACCCCGCCTGCTGGAGCGAGGCGATAAGGGGCGCTGGGCCGTGGACACGCTGATGTACCACGACTGGGAGATCAAGCGTGTGGCCAGCCTGGCATTCGAGATCGCTCGCAAGCGACGCAAGCTGGTCCACTCCGTGGACAAATCAAACATTCTCAAATCTTCTGTGCTGTGGCGGGAAGTCGTCGAGGAAGTTGCCCATGACTACACGGACGTGAAGGTGCAGCATCTCCTGGTGGACAATTGCGCCATGCAGATTCTGCGCGACCCCCTGCAATTTGACGTCATCGTCACCGAGAACATGTTCGGCGATATTCTGAGTGACGAAGCAGCCATGCTTGGCGGCTCGATTGGTCTGCTCCCTTCGGCCAGCCTGGGTGGACGGGTCGCAATGTACGAGCCGGTGCACGGCAGCGCTCCCGATATCGCCGGCCAGGGAAAGGCCAATCCCGTGGCATCAATCCTCTCTGCCGCCATGATGCTGCGCCACTCCTTCGAACTTGAAAGCGAAGCGTTGGCGATCGAGACGGCAGTCGAACAGGCTCTCGCCGAAGGCCTGCGCACGGCCGATCTGGCCGCTGCCGGCGAGAAGGCTGTATCCACCACGGAGATGGGCGATGCCGTCCGTGCAAGGCTCGAGAAGCTGCTCTAAAGCGCTGCGGCACTGTGGTACGCTATGGCGCTCCGGCCGACTCCTCCGGCCCATCTGACCCTGACTTCAGGAGGTCTATCGATGTTCCCGCCACTCCGCGGCCGCTCGTTCCGTATGGTGATCCTCGCCGCGGGCGCCCTTCTCACCTGTGGGTTGTCCCCTGCCGCACTGGCCCAGCAGGGCTACAGCAGCACCGGGAACAGACCGGATGATTCGATCCGGCTCTTCCAGCGATTCATCCAGGACGGCGCCATCGCGCCGCACGTGTGGCTCGAGGGGCAGTTGCGCCTGGAGACAAACTCACCCCTCTTCAACGGCGACGAGGGAGAGCGCCGTCTCCTTGGGACCATTCTGGCGCTGGGACTTACCGAGGAGCTGGAGATGGGTTTGACTCTCGGCCTGGTCAATCTCGATCCGGACAACAGTGGTAGCGAGTCCGGCCTCAGCGATATGCAGATCTACGCCAAGTACCGGATCAACGAGTTGCCCCTCAGCGTTACGATAGGAGGCATTGTTAAGATCCCAACCGCCGACGAGGACGAAGGACTCGGAACCGGGGAAGTCGATATCGAGGGTTTTATCGCCGTTCGAAAGAGCTACGGCCACGTGGATCTGATCGGAAACGGCGGCGTGCGCTTCAACCAGGATCCCGAAATAGGCAGCATCGATGGGCGCACCTCGATCCTTCTGGGCGGCGGCGCCATTATCGCCGTGACGCGAACGCTGTACAACAGCTGGGAGCTCAACTTCGAATCAAAGCGTTACGACCAGGGCGATTCCATCGCGACCCTCACGCCGGGCTTGATGTGGCGCCTGGGCGATCGGGGTCTGATCCGGGCGGGGATCGGGCTCGGCCTCACCGATGGCGCTCCTGATTTCGAGGCCATCGGGGGCTTCGTTCTCAGCTACTAGGGAATAACCAGTTGGCGGGCGGCGTTGGGCACGGGTAAGATGGCTGTCAGACTCCAGCCCGAGCAGCCGAACCCAGACCGCTCCCGGAGCCGGCGCCGTGCCAACCCGGCACCCCGGTGTTCTGGTGCTCCGGACATGAGACATCGATTGGAGACGGACCTATGTCTTTTTTCAGTAGCGAACCAAAACCGCCTACGAACGCACCGCCCGACATAGAACGGGCGGTCCTGGAGCGCTACCGCAAGGGGGCGCAGGAGATCGAAGAAGATCTTTGCTGCCCCACGAGCTACGAACAGCGCTTTCTGGAAGTCATTCCCGAAGAGATCCGCTCCAAGGACTACGGTTGTGGCGATCCGTCGCGCTACCTGCGGCCGGGAGACACGGTCCTCGACCTGGGAAGCGGCGCTGGGAAGATCTGCTTCATCGCCTCGCAGGTCGTCAGCAAGCAGGGGCACGTGATCGGTGTCGACTTCAACGATGACATGCTGGAGCTCGCCGAGAGACACCGCCAGAGCATCGGCAACACCATCGGCTGGCACAACGTGGAGTTTCGGAAGGGTCGCATTCAGGATCTATCGCTCGATCCACGGAGGCTCGACACCTACCTTGCCACCAACCCAGTTCGTGATAGCGCCGATCTTGCGGCGCTCGAGGCCCATGTGGCAATGCTGCGCCGTGACCATCCCCTGGTTGCCAGCGAATCGATCGATGTCGTGGTCTCCAACTGCGTGCTCAACCTGGTGAGCGACGCGGAAAAGCACGTTCTGTTCCAGGAGATCTTCCGGGTGCTGCGCCACGGAGGGCGCATTGCCATCAGCGACATCGTCAGCGACGAGGACGTGCCCGAGCACATGAAGCACGATCCCAGGTTGTGGAGCGGCTGTATCTCGGGCGCTTTCCGGGAGGATCTGTTCCTCAAGGCGTTCGAGGATGCGGGGTTTCACGGCATCCACATAGCTTCACGGCAGGCAAAACCATGGCGGGTGGTGGAGGGGATCGAGTTCCGCTCCATGACCATCACGGCGCACAAAGGTAAACAGGGTCCATGCTGGGAACGTAAGCAGGGGGTCATCTATCTGGGTCCATGGCGCGAGGTCGTCGATGATGACGGCCATCGCCTTGTGCGTGGACAACGCGTGGCCGTGTGCGACAAGACCTACCGGTTGCTCACGAGCGAGCCGTACACCCAGCACATGGCTCCCGTGGAGCCCTATCACCCCATACCACTCGATGAAGCCAAACCGTTCGCCTGCAAAGAAAACGCACTCAGACATCCCAAGGAGACGAAGGGCGAGGACTACGACATCACGACGGAAGCCACTGAACCCTGCTGCGGCTCCGGACCGGATAACTCCGACTCGAATGGGTCGAGCTGCGGTTGAACCCCATTTCAGCACGACCTGGCACCACCGGCTTTCCGCGTCCCGCCTGAGGCTCTCACCCTGGAAAATGTCATGGGCACTGATCTGCTCCTGAGCGAGAAAGAAATCCGAGAAGCGGCGGATCTCCTGGGTGAGATCCTGGTTTCGTATCAGGCGGGTGTCGCTGACGAACGCGTCCTGCCCGAGGTAGATCGCGCCGCGATCCACAGGCTCCTCGAGGAACCGTTTCCCGAGGAGCCGCGGAGCGTAAAGGCGCTGTTCGATGAGTTCCGCGAGGTGATCCTTCCCAACTCGACGCATGTGAGTCACCCGCGGTTTCTGGCCTACATCCTTTCATCACCCCACGGCCTGGCGCCATTCGCCGAGGCGCTGGCCGCCGCCCTCAACCAGAGCTCCAGTCTGTGGACCATTTCTCCCGTTGCAAGCGCCATCGAGCAGAAGCTCGTTTCCTGGTTCTCGGAGCTGTTTCATTTTCCCGAGAAGACAGCCGGCCTCATAACCAGCGGGGGCTCGATGGCCAACCTCATGGCCCTGACGGTCGCTCGGGACCACCGGTTGGGCGAACGGGCCCGCGAGGACGGCATACAGGCGGCCGAGCACCCGCTGACCGCCTACACCTCGGACCAGGCTCACAACTCCGTCGATAAGGCGATCGGCATCCTGGGCCTCGGGCTCAAGCACCTGCGACACATCCCCACGGATGATGACTTTCGGATCCGTCTGGAACCGCTCATAGCGGCAATCGAGAAGGACAAAACGGAGGGAAGAACCCCTTTCTGCGTGATCGCCACTGCGGGCACCGTCACTTCGGGAGCCATCGACCCGCTTGATGAATTGGCCGACCTCTGCGAACGTGAGAACCTCTGGCTGCACATTGACGGCGCCTACGGTGCGTTTGCAATTCTCAACGATCGCCTCCGCCCGCAGCTTGCAGCGGCCGGCAGGGGAAATTCCATGACCCTCGATCCGCACAAGCTGCTCTTCAATTCGGTCGAGGCTGGTTGCCTTCTTGTTCGCGACCGCAACTCTATGCGCCGCACCTACAGCTTCGTTCCCGATTATCTGTCCATCTCATCCGACCCGGATCTCATCAACTTCACCGAGTACGGACCCCAGCTGTCGCGCAGCTTCAAGGCACTCAAGGTGTGGTGGGGTCTGCGCGCGTTCGGCCGCAAAGCCTACGTCCGGACGATTGAGCGTCTGCTGGATCTGGCCGCGTACATGGCCACTCGAATCCTCCAGGAACCCCGGCTCGAGCTACTGGCTCCCGCACCACTGACCGCCGTCTGCTTCCGCCACCGCCACCTCGATGACGCGGGAAACCAGCGGCTGCTCGATGCCGTGGTACGCTCCGGCGTTGCATTTCTGGGGCCCGCGCGTTTGAAAGGGCGTACTGGCGTGCGTGCCTGCTTCACCAACCTGCGGACGTCCCGGGCGGACGTTGATACAATCCTCGACGAGTTTCTCAGGCTTGCGGAGTCACAGGATCACGGCACAAGCAACACTGGCTGAGGACGCCCGGCGACCTGCAGGAGCATTGAATGGCGAAGCAGAACTGGCAGGATCTCGGTCCCACAGAGGAGTTCAAGATCGGTGTGGTCAGCGAAGCCCATGTCGCGCGCACGAAGATCGCCGTCACCTATCAGGACGGTAAGTTCGGAGCCATCCACAACGGCTGCAACCACGTAGGCGGTCCGCTCGGTCAGGGACGGCTGGACGGCGAGTACGTCGTGTGCCCCTGGCACAACTGGAAGTTTCACTGCCGCACCGGCGTCGGTGAGCCGGGCTTCGAGGAGGACGCTGTCCCGGCTTACAAGGTGGAGGTGCGCAAGGGCCGGCTTTTTGTCGATCTCGAGTCCGTCACGCCCCGCAAGAAGAAGCCCCACGCCCCGCACCCCCTCTCACGCCCGGTAAAACGCGAGGATGGATCGATCCGTGTTGCCGGCATCTCCACAACCGTGATGGATCGCAAGAACCCGCGCTACTCGACCTCGGAGGCTCTCCTCGAGGTGGCACTCAATCATGCGGAGTCGTCTCTTGGGTGTGACACGCGGCTCATCCGGCTCGATGAACTCCGCTTCCGTAACTGTGAGGGGTACTATTCCAAGAGCGCCCATGCCTGTACCTGGCCCTGTTCCATCACCCTGATGGACGAATCGGACGAGCTGACGCAGGTGTACGAGGCACTGGTGCACTGGGCCGATGTGGCCATTGTTGCCACACCGATCCGCTGGGGCGTCGCCAGCTCTCTTTACTTCAGGATGGCGGAGCGTCTCAACTGCGTGCAGAACCAGACAACGATCCGGAACCGAGTCTTGATCCGCAATAAGGTAGCCTCGTTCATCATCACCGGTGGCCAGGATAACGTGCAGGGTGTGGCAGGCCAGTTGCTGGGATTCTTCGCCGAGCTCGGCTTCCACTCGCCACAGTTCCCCTACATCGCTCACTCCCGGGGCTGGTCTGCAGAGGACATGGAACGCAACGTCCATCACGTGATGAACAGCGAGGAGCTGCGCGAGGGTGCGCGCCAGCTCGTTGAACGGTCCGTGGAGTTCTCAAAAACCCTTCTCGGATGCGGCCCCGGACGCGAGCGCACCGCCAGGGGCGGCCGTAAAGCTCACTCACTGGAGACACCCGCGAGCTCGGAGAATTCAAGAGCGACCTCCCGGTCCACGGACGGATGACGCCCGGCCTTGGTTTCGGCCGGTGAAGATAGAGGAGATCGATTGATGCGACGCAGCGGGATCGACATGAAACACGCGTTACGTGGCCGGACACATTGTCTGGTCTTCCTGGTCCCGTGCCTGTGTCTCATGGCGTGTGAACCGGGCCCATCTCCGGAACCCGGATCGCAAGTCACTGGTTCGGAGATCACGAAGACGATCACAACTGCCTCGATCACCGAGCTACAATCCGCCATGAACAGGGGTGAACTCTCGGCCGAATTCCTCACCCGGTATTTTCTCGACCAAATCGAGGCTCACAACGAGGAGCTGCGCGCTGTCATCACGATCAATCCCGAAGCCCTGGATACCGCCCGCAAGCTCGACGCGGAGCGCGCGTCGGGTGACACCCGGGGACCCCTTCAGGGGATTCCGATCCTGATCAAGGACAACATCGAAACACGCGAAATGCCCACAACCGCCGGATCGCTGGCGCTGAAGGACAATCACACCGGGCGAGATGCAACGGTTGTGGCCCGTCTGCGCGCAGCCGGCGCTATCATCCTTGGCAAAACCAACCTCAGCGAATGGGCCAATTTCCGTTCTGAAAGATCATCCTCCGGCTGGAGCGCCGTCGGCGGCCAGGCCCGCAACCCGCACGACAAATCCCGATCTCCGTGCGGTTCCAGTTCCGGATCCGGAGGTGCCGTGGCGGCGGGACTGGCGGTCGCCGCTCTCGGTACCGAGACTGATGGTTCGGTAATCTGCCCGGCGACCGTAAACGGAGTGGTGGGTATCAAGCCGACCGTCGGGCTGGTCAGCCGAACGGCGATCATACCAATCTCCCACACCCAGGACACGGCGGGGCCGATGACCCGCAACGTGGCCGACGCGGCACTTCTCCTTTCCGTCATGGCGGGGTCCGACCCCACGGACGCGGCGACACAGACCGGACGGGTCGACCCCGAGCCAGGGTACGTCGGTGCCCTCGATGAGAAGGCATTGCAGGGCAAACGGCTCGGCGTGCTCAGATCGTCAGCAGGATTTCACGAAGGGGTAGACGCAGTCCTGGAGGAAGCGATCCAGACGCTGAAGCAGAGCGGCGCCATCATCGTCGACGATCTGAAGCTCGAACCATACGAAAAATTTTATGACGACAGCTATGAAGTGCTGCTCTACGAATTCAAGCACAATCTAAACGCCTACCTTGCAGGCCTGCCGAACGAACTGAATACCTTGACTCTCGAGAAGTTGATTCAATTCAACAATGAGCATGCCGACGACGAAATGCCTTACTTCCAGCAGGAGATCTTCGACAAATCGCAGTCAAAAGGGCCACTGACCGACGAGAAATACACCAGCGCTCTGTCCCGAATCCGGCAGGCCACGCGGACCGACGGCCTGGATAAACTGCTCCGAGAGCATCAGCTGGACGCCTTGATTGCGCCGACGGGCGGTGCGGCCTGGACCATCGACCTCATAAACGGCGATCACGGTGCCGGCGGCTTCTCATCTTATCCGGCCATATCCGGTTACCCCCACGTGACGGTACCGGCAGGCAAAGTGCACGATCTCCCGATCGGACTATCCTTCACCGGCCCGGCCTTCGGCGAAGCTGAGCTGATCGGCATGGCGCATGCCTTTGAGCAATCGCTCCGCGACAACGAAAACTAGCCCGCCCCTTCGCCCGGTCAGCCACAACGCTTTCTTAACCTGCAAGCGTCTCACGCGCTCCGCCCGTGCCTCCGGTGGCTGCGCAGCCGGACATACTGTACCCTCGGTGGATGACCCGCCTACCCACATGTCAGATGCCGCTCCCGCGGCCCTTCCCACGGAGAAAACCATGAGCATGGGAGCCGGCAAGACACTCTCGATTATGGTTTTTCTGCTCGTCCTGCCCTTGCACGGCTCCACCGCTTCCGACACGCGCGTGGAGCTCTTTTCGGACGATTTCGAGAACGGGCTGGACCAGTGGGAAATCAGCAATTCGGAGGCAATTGCGATCGTCGATGCGGGAGACAGCGGCCACGGCAAAGTGCTCCGGATGGCTCCATCCGACGCCCGGCTTCGCGCCCTGATCCGGGGATCGGATCGCTGGAGAGGCTATCGGATCGAGGGAGACGTACTCTTTCCCGATGATCAGCACAACTACCTCGGGTTCGTTTATAACCTCCGAGAAGACGAACAGCGCATCGATCTCGGGAGCATCTACATCAAGGGAAACGGTAGCTATATCCGCGTGAACCCCCGCCGGGACTGGAATCCGGCCCGCATGCTGTACGAGGAATACCGCACACAGCTTTCCGGCGCCGACGCCATCCGAATCGGCGAGTGGCAGCGGTTTGCAGCCGAGGTGGTCGGAAACATTTGCCACTTCTACGTCGGCGACATGAGAACGCCGAAGGTGACGTTCGACTACTACGAATACGACTCCGGAAAGGTGGGATTCAAGCCCAGAGTCATCGGAGGCCCGGTCTGGATCGACAACATCCGGGCCACGTCAATCGACGGACTGAGCTACCAGGGCCCCGCCCGGCCGGAGGGCCTGGACCATGATCCGGGTCGCCTGGTGACGGACTGGCGCGCGCTCGGTTTCCTGACCCGATCGATCCCGGAGGTGGAATCGTCCACTGCGCCCGGACGCGAGATCGTCAACGATGGTGGGATCGAGCACCGATGGAGCCGGTTCGACACCGATCCCCGGGGCGCCGTGGTGACAGGCAGGCTCGTGGATTTTCTCGGAAGCAGGACGGTCGCTTACTTCACCACGACCGTGCGTGTGACGCAGAACGAGATCGCCCGGTTCGAATTGAGCACCATCGATGCTATGGCGCTCTGGATCAACGGCGTTTTCAAAGGTTATGTCTCCCCCGACGGATTTGCCTGGCATGATTTCGGACGGAACCCCGAGCATACGGCACCGGATGAGTGGGACACTCTCGAGCCCGGCACGCACCACATTCTGGTGCGCGTGCGGGGAGGACAGTACGCATCCGGCGGATTCTTCGCCCGCGTGACGCGTGAACCCGCGAAAGGAGCGCGCAAATGAGTCGTCGGCTATCGACGCTTGCGATCCATGGACTGTTATTGGGTTCGTTCGCAGTCAGTGCTGTCGCACAGCAGACACAACCGGTATTCAAGGACTCCCGTGACGGACAGATCTATCCCGTCATCGAGGTGGGCGGGATGAGGTGGTTCGCACGGAACCTGAACTACCCGATGGAGAATTCCTACTGTTACGATGAAAAAGCCAAACACTGCGAGAACCATGGACGCCTGTATCGCTGGGAAGCAGCGCTGTCCGCCTGTCCCTCCGGCTGGCACCTGTCGACAGAATTCGAATGGCAGGCACTCGAGGTGACGGTGGAAATGCCTTTCGCCGAGCTCGAAGCCCGTGGTGACCGCGGCACGAAAGAAGGCGCCCGGCTCAAGCAGGGAGGCGACACGGGGTTCAACGCCCAGCTCAGCGGCTGGCGGCGCTCAGAGGACGGCGGTTACGAGGCAATCGACGATAACGCTGCCTACTGGACGTCCACGGAATCGGATCTCAACCATGCGTGGCACCGGGACGTCGATACCGGCGACGACATGATCTTTCGCAGCCGCGTCGTCAAGCCGTACGGCCTGAGCGTCCGCTGCGTTGCCAACCGTTCCGAGAAGGATGAGAAATAGAGATGATGCGACTTTACGACTCCGGGCCATCCGGCAACTGCTACAAGGTGAGATTGCTACTATCGCATCTCGGCCTCCCCTATGATCAGGTCAAGGTCGATGTGTTCAACCGGGAGAACCGCCAGAGTCTCTTGGGGGACAAGAACCCCAGCGCCCGCGTGCCGATCCTGGAGTTCGATGACGGGCGCACGCTCGGCGAGTCGAACGCGATCCTGCTGTACCTGGCCGAAAACACACCCTACCTGCCAGACGGTCGTTTCGAGCGTGCCCGGGTCATGCAGTGGCTGTTCTTCGAGCAGAACCTGCACGAGCCGAACATCGCCGTGGCCCGATACTGGAAGTCGCTCGTTAAGCAGGCTGACCGGTTCCCGGAGCAGATGCGCGCCAAGCTCGACGGCGGTCGCTCGGCCCTTCAGGTGATGGAGCGCCACCTCCAGTCCCGGTCGTATCTCACCGGTGAGCGTTACACGGTCGCCGACATCAGCCTCTACGCCTACACGCATGTAGCTCCCGAGGCGGGGCTTCCCCTGGATGGCTACCCGTCGCTACGGGCCTGGATTCAGCGCATCATGGACCAACCCGGTCACGTGTCGATGCTCGCCGGCACCTGACTCGGCTGCGGCCGGCTCACGGCAGCGCCGGCGCGCGACGGCGCTGGCACCCATGAGCGTTCACCGGAATTTCCAGAAACGGGGGATCGGCTCAAAGCTCGCGCGGCAGGGTCTGAGCCATTGCACCCGCAAGGGTTATGCCGCCGTGTTCACCCAGGGAGACCCTGGATATTACTCGCGGCTCGGATTCGAGCTGCTTGGTCCGAAGGGCGTCACTACTCCTTTTCGATCCCAGTACGACATGGTCCTGGAACTCGTTCCAGGAGCACTTGATGGAGTCCGGGGCCCTCTCCAGTACCCGGACGCCTACGATCCGTTTATTGAGCAGGCAACCCCTCACCAGAACACGAAAAAGAGTTTATAATGGGCCTAAGCTCTCTGCATAGATTCAACGAGGAGCATGCCATGATCAGCGTGGAACGAGTCGACGACAAGACCTACAACGTCACGGTGGACGGGCCGACGACCACCCAGCACAAGGTTACCGTCAACCCGTCCTATCACGAGAAGCTAACAGGGGGACGCGTGGCGCCGGAGATCCTGATTGAACGCTCCTTTGAGTTCCTGCTCGAGCGTGAGAGTAACAGCAGCATCCTGCAAACTTTCGACCTGCCAGTTATAGGACGTTACTTTCCCGATTACGAAAAAACCATCCAAGAGATGCTCGAGTAGCCGCGTCTCGAACCGATGGTGGCGGTTACCACTCTCCCTGCAAGA
>CBEVTG010000026.1:0-10985 GCA_965552745.1 uncultured bacterium | reverse complement strand
GGGGGGCAGAGCTAAAGGGTCGAGATGAAGGTTAATCGTTCGTGCGGAACAACTGCCCGATCCAGCGGTTGAGGAAGTGATCGCGCGGCAAGAACGGGAGGGGGTCGCGCCTGCGAAGTCCCATCTCCTTTATGCGGGAGCGGAGCTTTGGGTGCTCGGGGGAGATGGACAGGCCGCGCATGAATACCCGATGGGCGTTCTTCTTGTCACCCCGGGCCAGATAGATCTCTCCCAGATTGCAGAACAGATCGGGGTTGAAAAACTCTATTTCCACCGCTCTCTTGCAGAGCTTGAGCCCATCAAGATATTTCTTACGGGCGAAAGCGAGCGTGTAACCGCAGTAGGAGAGCAGGCGTGCCGAAGGGTCTTCTCCTTCCCGTTGCTCCATCGTCAGGGCTGACTCGAACAGGACCGCCGCCTGCTCGAGGTTATTCCTCTCGAGAAGATGCATCCCTTTCTGAAGGAGCTCGTCGGTTTCTCTCATACTTCCGGAGCGGAAAAGAAGACTCTATCTAATGTAGGCGCTGGATGACCGCCAGGCAAGCCACTTACCTGGAGGGGTAAATTCCCCTCCGTTGAAACGGGAAGTTTCTTAACGGATGCGGATCTGCGTTGACACCCGGCGTGAGCAGGATCTGGACACGAGACGCTCAGGCTTCAGGAGGTGCGGAGGAAGTAACGTCGAGCATTCGATCCAGACGGAAGGTTCTGAGCGCCTGCTGGGAATGGCAGAAAGCCTCGATCTGGACCGTGCCCCGGTACTGGCCGATGGCTCTGGGAGTGATCCAGCGTTCTGTCTCGTAACCGGAAGCGGAACTGTAGATGATACGCAGAGGCTTCGACCAGCGAAGCGCACGGCGCAGAATCCTGAGCGAGGGCAGTTTCGGCCATGGGCTGTGGAAGTCCTCGAACCGGAGTGGTGGACCGTGGCGCTCCAGGAGATCTTCCCAGAGCAGCGCCGGTCGATCACCGGCAATCCGTTCCACGCAGCGGCGGAAGACCTCGTAACAGGCCCGGGCATCGTCGGCCGCCCGGTGCTCACGCTCACGCCGGATTCCGAATTGCTCGCACAGGGACGACAGGCTGTGGGAACGGTGCTCCGGGAACACGCGGCGCGATAGCTTGCAGGAGTCCATGATCGGGTTTGATGGAGACGCGGACGGGCGCTTTGAAAGCTCGTACGCCAGGAACCCACAGTCGAACGGGGCATGATGCGCGAGCAGCACCGCCCCCTCGAAGAACTGCCATAGATCGGGCAGCACCTCATCGATGCGCGGGCGTCCCCGCACCATGCCGTCGGTGATGCCGTGGATCGCGGTTACCTCGGGTGGAATCGGCACCAGCGGATCGATCAGATCGTCGAGGCAGGCCACCTCCCGGGATCCCTCGAATCTGACTGCGGCGACCTCGACGATGCGCGATCGGACGGGGCTTCCCCCCGTGGTTTCGAGATCGACCGCGACCACCGGCAGGGACTCGAGGTCGCGGCCGTGGAAGGGATCGGGGGTTCTGGTTCGGCGGCTGTTACGTCCCAGTCGAGGGGGCATGAGTGAGTGGCTCCGGCACCGGATTATATACAATCACTTCCGCATGCTCCGCGCCCAAAGATCGAAGCATCCCGCCGACGGCGTTCCGCGCCGACGGGTCACCGCTATCCAGCGCAGGCTCCTGCACTGGTATGCCGCCCACCGCCGCCGGCTTCCGTGGCGCCGAGCGAAACCCGATCCTTACCGCGTGTGGGTGGCGGAGATCATGCTGCAGCAGACCCAGGTCTCCACGGTGATTCCTTATTACAAACGGTTCGTGGCCCGCTTTCCCGATGTCACCGCTCTGGCCGCAGCCGACGAAGAGGAGGTTCTGGCTCTGTGGTCGGGGCTGGGGTACTACTCACGGGCGCGCAGTCTTCTGCGTTCGGCCCGCCTGGTGACCGAGCGGCACGGCGGCATGCTGCCACGCCAGCGCGGCCTGCTCGAGAGCCTGCCCGGCATCGGCCGCTATACCGCCGGCGCCATCCTCAGCATCGCATTCGGCCAGCCGGAACCGGTGGTGGACGGCAATGTCCGCCGCGTGCTCACGCGGCTACTGTTAACGAAACAGAAACCCGCACCGTACTCCGGCCGCCACCACTCGGCGGCCGCGAAACCACGCCGGCCTGGGAGCCCCGCACCCGGAGCAAGCCGGCTCCCGGAACCGACCGCCTCCGAGCTCGAGATCCGGGCGCGCGATCTGGTCAGGGGCGCTCCTCCGGCCGATTTCAACCAGGCGATCATGGAGCTGGGCGCTCTGGTCTGCAGGCCTTCCTCGCCCCTCTGTGCAACCTGCCCGCTTGCCAGTTTGTGTGAGGCCCGCCGGTTGGGTATCCAGGAACAGGTGCCGTCACCGCGCAGGCGGCCGGCGATCCTCCGCCAGACGCGCGCCGTGGCCCTCATCCACAATAACGGACGCATTCTGGTTGAGCGTACGTTCGCCCCCGGCACACCCCGCGGGTTGTGGGATCTGCCCGGCACCTTGATCCCGGATGATTCGGAGCCGCGCCGCCACCTGGAGCGCCATCTGCGCAGTCAAGGCCTCGGCACCCGTGTCGGGGCTCGCCTCGCCTGCGTCGAGCACGGCATCACCTTCCGCCGCATCCGCTGCACAGCATACGAAGGGGTGCTCGACGATCCCACACTTTCCGAACCTTCGGCTGCCGGGCAGCCGGCTCGGCGCTGGGTGGAGCACCCGCGCCTTCGGTCACTTCCGATGGGATCGGCAGCGCGCCGGCTTCTGGCGAGCTGTCTGCGGTCGATCTAGCTCTGGGATCCCTTGGGGTGCTGGGGGAGACCGTCCCGGATCTCGTACCAGGGCGCGCGGCTGCGTACCCAGATGTGGCAGATTTCCGGATTCTCGAGCGGCGTGTCGAGAGTGCCCGCGGCGATCTCGATCAGCTCGGGCTCATTGTCGCCCCAGCAGGTGATCACCGCACCACAATCCGGACAGAACGCCCGCTTGGTTCCGGATTCCGCCTGGTAGGTCACGAGATCCTTCTCGCCGCTCATGAACGTGAGATTCTCCCTTGGAACATCCAGATAGCTGGCGAACGCTGCCCCATGCGTTTTACGGCAGTGCGTGCAGTGGCAGTGGATGAGCCGGCTGACCTTCCCCGTGATCCGGTAGCGTACCTTCTGGCACAGACACGATCCTTCCAGGGTTTTTTCTGAAGCGCTCATGATTTCATTCCTCCATTAGACCGGATCATCGGTGTTTCGCTCAAAGCGTGGAAGCGGGTCGAGGATCTCATACCAGGGTGCCCTGCCGCTCACGAAAATGTGAAACTCGGGCTTCCCGGGGAATTCGGTATCGAGGGTGGCCGCGCACACGTACATTCGATCGGCCTCTCCGTCCCCCCAGCAGACCAGTGTAGAGCCGCACGTTCTGCAAAAAGCTCGATGGCTCCCGGAGTCCGCCCGGTAGGATCGCAAATGCCTTTCTCCTTTAACGAACCTCACCTGCCGGGACTCGACCTCCAGGTTGGTGCTGAACGCTGCTCCGTGCGCCTTCCGACAATCGACACAGTGGCAGTGGCTCATGCTGATGGGGGCGCCCTCGATCTCGTACGCGACCTTGCCGCACAGGCATGAGCCGCTGTGGATATCGCCTGTCTGCATCACCACGCACCGCGCGCCCCACCGGGCGCTCGATTCGACTTCCCTGGAACGACGTCTGAATCCTGAACGGATGGTAGAAGAGCCGCACCGATGGTGTCAAACAGCGGGGACCGGTCACGGGAATCCTGATGCGCTAGAATGCCTGTCGGGAGGAACACCATGACACGCGAACTCGGCATTTTCCTCGTCCTGGCGCTGACGCTGCTCAATGGACCGTCAGCGATGGCCGCCACCGAAAAGGTCGGCAAATCAGATTCTTCCGATCGCGAGTCGATTGGACTCACGATTTATAACTCCAATCGAGCCCTGGTTAGCGAAGTCCGCAGGCTAAGGCTTCCGGACGGTCCGGTGCAGCTCTGGTTCCAGGATGTTGCCGCGAGCATCATGCCCGAGACGGTCGCCATCAAGGGACTCTCAGGAGCCTCCTTCTCGGTTCTGGAACAGAACTACGAGTACGACCTGCTGTCGCCGCAGAAGCTACTCGAGAAATATCTCAATCATGAGGTTGTACTGGTCCGCTACCGCAAGGAGAAAGACACAACCGTCGAGGAGCGCATCGTGGCCAGGTTGCTGTCGACGAACAACGGAACGGTGTGGCGGGTTGAGGATCGCATCATCGTCAACCCACCCCACGCCTACCTGGAATTCCCGGAGCTGCCGGAGAATCTCTATTCGCGACCGACTCTCGTGTGGCTGCTCGATGCCCGGAGCGGAGATGCGCGTGTCGAAACCTCGTACCTGACCGGAGACATCACCTGGCAGGCCGATTATGTGTTCACGCTTTCGGCGGACGACTCCCAGGGGGATCTTCTGGGGTGGGTGACGATCGACAACCGTTCGGGCGCGCACTACGAGAACGCTTCACTGAAGCTCATTGCGGGAGACGTGAGAACCGTTGGACCCGAGGCTCTCAGGGTGGAGCGCTCGATGGCCAGAGTTGTGGCCGAGGATACCGGATTCAGAGAGAAGGAATTTTTCGAATACCACCTGTACACGCTGCAACGTCCGACCACACTCAACGACCGCCAGCAGAAACAGATCGAGCTGATGAGGGCGCCCGGATTCGGAGTTGAGAAGGAGTTCATCCTCAAAGGCCAGCACTGGTATTACCGGAGGGAGCAGAGCGGGGATACAAAGTTAAAGGTGGCCGTGGCCGTGCGTCTCGAGAACAGCGTGGAGAACGGTCTCGGAATGCCCCTACCGAAGGGCACGGTGCGCGTCTATAAAAACGATGATGACGGCTCCGCCCAGTTCATCGGCGAGGACAGGATCGATCACACCCCTAAGAACGAGGAGATCGTACTGACGTTGGGCAACGCTTTCGATGTGGCTGCCTCGCGTAAGCAGATCGATTACCGTATTGTCCGCAACTGTGTGCAGGAGTCCGCTTACGAGATTTCCCTGCGCAACCACAAGCAGGATCCGGTCGTCGTGCGTGTGATCGAACCGGTTGGCGGAGACTGGAAGATCCTGTCCCACACCCATCCGTACGAAAAGAAGGATGCTTTCACGGTGGAGTTTCCGGTGCCGGTCGAGCCGGACGCCGAGAGCATTCTCACCTATCGCGTGCGCTCGAAATTCTGTGACTGATACACCCTCTGAGGGCAAACCCCGGCGAACGGCTCACTCTGTCGGGCAGATAGGTTCCCCCACCCGGTCGTACCAACGCTGGATGTGGTTCCAGATTTCCTTGGCCTTCTCCGCGTATCGGAAGAGCCGCGTATCCTCCAGATCAATGGCACCCTCCCCGGCAAGGAACTCCACATCAAACGCCCGCTTCCAGTAATTCTTCCCGACCAGCACGACCGGAAGGGGCCGCACCTTACCGGTCTGGATCAGAGTCATCGTCTCGAAGAGCTCATCAAGGGTGCCGTAACCTCCGGGAAACGCCACCAGAGCCCTGGCCCGGAGAAGAAAATGCATCTTGCGAAGAGCAAAGTAGCGGAACTGAAAGCATAGCTCCGGGGTAATGTACGGGTTCGGGTACTGCTCCTCGGGCAGCGTGATGTTCAGGCCCACCGACCTGGCTCCCACGTCGTGGGCGCCCCGGTTGGCTGCCTCCATGAGACCCGGACCGCCGCCAGTTATGACGGCCAGTTTGCAGTCGGCCGGCCCCCTGCCGGAGAGGCCGACCAGCCGGCCGAGCTCCCGGGCGACGTCGTAATAGCGGCTGTTTTCAAGAATACGCTCCGCGACTCGGAGCTTGCGGAGGCGCTCTCGATCCGCCGGGTGTCTCGCCAGAGCCCGCCTGGCCTCCTCGAGTTTGCGCCGGGCCACGGACGGCTCAGGGAACCGTGTGCCCCCGAAGACGACGATCGTCGTCTGCACTCCCGCCTCAGTGAGCAGCAGCTCCGGCTTGAGGAACTCGAGTTGCAGCCGGGAGGGACGCAGGGCGTCCCGCTGAAGAAAATCCACGTCCCTGTCCGAGCGCCGGTAGGTGGGACTGTCCACAATCCTTTTCACGGCGGCGGAGGTACGCGTATTCCGCCTCGCCGGACTCGACCCTGCCAGCCGTCCCCGGCGCCGTGTTTTCGTCTTCATATTTAGTTCCTCCGCTTCTGCCGAAACCTCGGACCACTGCTCGGGTCTCCATCTTGTCATGCCCGGTGAGGGCGGCCTCGGGTCGACAGGGGGTGCCTATTCTAGCCGCCGGGGCACCCCACCGAAAGAGCGCCTGTGTGCCTCCCTGACTGTCGCCATGGTAGAATCTCCAAACACTCACGGAGGTACCCCATGGCCGGCGGCTCCCGCATCGTGCGCTACGCAGGCGTCGACTCACTGTTTGGGAAGGTCCTGATCGCCGGGACCGACCGCGGCGTGTGTCGACTCGAGATCGGCATGAACGAACGGAAGTTCGTGAAATCCACCAAGGAGCGCTACCGCTGCTGGGTCGTCCGGGATGAGGCTTTCATGGCCGGATATACCCGGCAGCTCCAGGAATATTTTGACGGCCGGCGGCGTCGCTTTAACCTCAAGCTCGACTTTCTCGAGGGCACCGAGTTTCAGCGGAAGGTCTGGCGCACGCTCTACTCTATTCCCTACGGCGAGGTGCGCTCCTACAAATGGGTGGCCCAGACGGTCGGCTCGAATCGAGCATTCCGGGCCGTCGGCGCCGGCTGCGGCGCCAACCCCCTCGCCATCATCGTGCCGTGCCACCGGGTCGTCAGCCACAACGGCAAACTGGGGGGCTTTGGCTACGGCCTCGAGATGAAGCAACAGCTTCTGCAGCTCGAAGGCGCCCTTTTCTGATATAGTCCGATTTCGTTGTTCGCTGCACGCTGCGCTTACCGGCGCTCCCCTCGCTATCTCGTACGATGGTTTATGTCTTTCCCGAATCCCTGCCCATGAACTCTAAATCCCCCGGTGCAGGCACAGCACCCGCCACGGAGCTCTCGCTGGATGTTCACGAGGAGATCCTCGATAACGGCCTGCGCCTTTTGATGGCTCCGGACACGAAGTCCCCGACGGTGTCGTTCATGACTTTAGTGAACGCGGGCGCACGCGACGAGCTCAAGCCTGGAACGACCGGACTTGCGCACGTTTTCGAGCACATGATGTTCCGGGGTACGAAGCGGTTTCCGAACTACGACGAAACACTGACGCCCCTCGGCCCGGAGCTCAACGCCAGCACCTCCCAGGACATGACGACCTACTTTGTAAACGTGCCCTCCAACGCCCTCGAAAAAGTCATCGAGGTCGAATCGGATCGATTCCAGAACATGACTTTTACGAACGAAACCTTTCGCACGGAGCTCGGCACGGTGCGCGAGGAGAGGCGGCGTAGCTACGTGGACAGCCCCACGGGCACTCTTTACTCACGCCTTTATGAGCTCGCCTATCAGGTGCACTCTTACCACCATCCGGTCATAGGCTGGGAACAGGACCTGGAAAAGAACATGACCTACGAGGATGGCCTCGAGTTCTATCGTACGTATTACAGCCCCAATCGCACGGTGCTGGTGGTCTCCGGTGACTTTAACGTGAACTGGCTCACAGATCAGGTGCGAAAGCGTTATGGCGCGTGGAAGCGCCAGCCGGAGCCGGACCTCGAGGTACCCCGGGAGCCACCGCAGAAAGAGGAGCGCAGGGATCGCATCATCTGGAAGGACGACCAGGTGAGTCCCAGGATGATGGTCGGCTATCACGGGCCTGAAATGAGCCTGGACGCACCCGATTACTGCGTTCTCGACGTCATCAGTCAGCTCCTGTTCATGCGTAGTCAACGTCTGGTGAAGCGCCTGTACACCGACTTGCAGCTCGTCGAGAGCATTTCGGGCTGGATCACCGGCAGCAAGGATCCCAATCTTTTCATTATTTACGCATCACTCAAACAAGGGGGCTCCACAGCAAGAGTCCTCGAGATCGTGGATGAAGAGCTCGAACGGTTGCGTGGCGAAAAAATTTCGGAGAGGGAATTGGTCAAGGCCAAGAATGCTCTGGCGGCCTCGATGCTCTACAGCCTCGACCGCCCGTACGCGGTCGCCCGCTCGCTCGGATTCCATCAGATCACCGGGGGCGACTATCGCTTGCTCACTCTTATTGAAGCTCGCTATCAAACAGTTACAGACGCGGAGGTGCAGGACGTGGCCAGGCGGATTTTCCGCACTACGAACCGCACCGTCGTGGAGCTGCTGCCAAAATCCGCCGCTCAACGTGACTGATCGAATCCGGAACGCTCGCAACTCGATTCACCATGGCTGCATCCAGACCATCATCCGCTTCTGAGACCTGCTCCGGGATCCGCACTGGAACGGACAAGGGAACGCCAGAATTCATCAGCGTTCCGGGTTCCGGTGTGCCCGTCATTCACTTCCGTCTGATCATCCGCGCCGGCGCGGCGGACGACCCACCGGGCAGGGAGGGTCTGGCGAGCTTCACCGCCAAGCTGCTTCGCCGAGGCACACGTTCATTTGATCGCGATCGCCTGGATGATGCGCTCGATCAGATTGCAGCGGTTCTGGAGACGCGCGTTCAAAGGGAATACACCGTTATCCAGGGAATCACCCTCACGCGCAACCTCGACGAGTTTTACCGTATTCTCGTCGAGATGCTGCTCGCGCCCCGATTCGATCCGGGTGAACTCGAGAAGCTCAAGGTGGATCAGATCGACGCGGTCGAGGCCGTGTGCCAGAGCGACGAAGCACTCGGACGCGAGGTTTTCTTCCAGGAGATGTTCTGTGGCCACCCCTACGGGCACCTGAGCGTCGGCAACCTGTCCTCCATCCGTTCCATCACTCTCGAGGATGTCCGTAAGTTCCACGCCGAGCACTACGTGCGCGCGAAGCTGATCGTCGGGCTTGCGGGGGCCATCGAACCAGAGCTGGAACAGAGACTGCGTGGCGATCTCGAAAAGATGCCGGCGGGGAAAATGGCGCGCTCACCGAGAAAAGAAGCAGAGCTCTCGGGCCGCAGGGTCGTACTGGTGGAAAAGGAGGGACGGACGCAGACGAACCTCCGCATCGGCCATCCGAGCCCGGTGACCAGAGCCCATGCCGACTACACGGCGCTGATGCTCGCGAACACCCAGCTGGGCCGGCACCGGAACTCGATGGGACGGCTTTACCAGACAGTGCGCGAGCAGCGGGGCCTTTCTTACGGAGCCTACTCCTACACCGAACACTTCCTTGCCACCCCCGGCCCCGCAACATCCTCTCCTTCGGACCTGGCGCGAGGGAACCAGGCGTTCCACATGTGGATCTACCCGCGATCGGAGAATGCCGTTTTCGTCCTGAAGCTGGCTATCCGGGAGATGGAAGCGCTCAAACGGGCGGGAGTACCCGAGGATCGCTTTAACGACGTGTGCAGCTTTACCCGCAACTCGTTTGCCTTCGACATCGAGACCCCGGCCCGGCGGCTCGCCATGGAGCTCGATGATCGCATCTATGGAATGCGAGATTTCGCCGGACGGTTCCCCGACGAGGTATCGAGGATCACTCGCGCAGAGGTGAACGAGGCCGCGGCACGCCACCTGCGGCCGCAGGATCTGCTGATCGTAGCCGTGGCTCCGGACGCCGGGAAGCTCAGAGAGCAGATCCTCTCCGAAGACGCCCCCCTCATTTACCCCTCCGGCGTCGATGCCAGCCCCCTCGCCGGCGACGACGCACAGATTCGCGCCGTCAAGCTCGGCATCGATCCGAGCTCGATCAAGGTTCTCAAAGCTACCGATCTGTTTCGCTGAGAACTCTCTCTCGATCGTACCGGTGAGACGATCGGTTCAGGTAAGACGGCTAGAATCCACCGCACCGATCGATCTTCATTAACCCCAGCATTATCAACCCTATACTGCCATACCTCGAATCCGTCATCCGCTTTGGACGCCTCCTGACTAAAGTTCTCCTCCGTGAAGCCCGAACAAGGGTAAAATGATTGTCAATTAAATCCCTGATCGGAGAAGGGGGTGCGGCCATGCCTTCCGACCGCCTGACAAGCCTGGAGGCCAAGCTGCGGGATACGAACTGCCCCGAGTGCCACCATACCCTCAGCAGCTTCGTTATTCGCTGTGACCTCAACCCCGGAGATCGCTGCATCGCCCTGGCGACGTGCGATCACTGCGGCAAGGTGATCGATCTGGACGAAGCACCCACGATCGGGGAGGAGTTCGAGCAAACCGTGCAGAGGCTGCGCAGCGCAGGCTGCCGTCACTGCTCATCCCCGAACCTGCGTGTGGAGTACCGTTGTGATCTGGTCAGCCGTGACTGCTTCTACGAGGCGATCTGCGCCGTGGCTGGCCACCGCTACCGTATCTGACTCCCCCCATGTCCTCCCGCAGGCGGTTCCATTCCTGCGCCAACCGGCAGTTCCCGGCGGAGCCCCGTTGCGGGCTCGCTTGACGCTGCGGTAGACTTTCCTGAACAAATGAGCTTGCAGCCTTCGAAGTCACTCGAGACGTTCGACAATCCCCAGCCGGAACGCGATTACCTGATCGCTTTCGATTGTCCGGAATTCACCTGCCTGTGTCCGCGCACAGGCCAGCCGGACTTCGCAACGTTACACATCCGCTACATCCCCGACCAGCGTTGCGTGGAGCTCAAGTCGCTCAAGCTGTACCTCTGGTCCTTCCGCAACGAGGGCGCTTTCCACGAAGCGGTCACCGGTAAAATCCTCAGCGATCTGGTCACGGCTCTTGATCCCCGCTGGATGCGCATCACCGGTGATTTCTATGTGCGCGGCGGCATTCACACGGTTATCACCGTCACCCACCGCCAGGCCCAATGGCAAGGATCGCTCGAGGAAATTCTTCCACAGGGAGATCGTTGATGAAAACGCGGCGCGCTGTCCTTGCCCTTGGCCTCGTCCTGGCGCTCGTTGCGCTGGCGGGATGTATGAATGCGCCCTCCG
>CBEVTG010000025.1:0-11107 GCA_965552745.1 uncultured bacterium | reverse complement strand
TCGGAAGCCGGGCCGTATCGAGCTGGCCAAGGACGGCACGCTGTTTCTGGATGAGATCGGCGACCTGTCGATGGTCGCGCAGGCCAAGCTGCTCCGGGTGCTCGAAGAGCGGCGCATCGAACGACTCGGCGGCCAGCAGTCTATCGAGGTCAATTTCCGTCTCATCTCGGCGACCAACCGTCCCCTCGACCAGTTCGTGCGCGACGGGCGTTTCCGTGAAGACCTCTACTACCGGGTCAACGCCTTTTCGATCCGGCTGCCGTCCCTGCGGGAGCGCTCCTCCGACATTCCCCTCCTGGCACAGCGCTTGCTCGCCGCGTACTGTGCCGCGAATGGTGTGCCGCTCGACAGCAAGGTCTTCGAATCGGCCACCCTGGATCTCTTGACGTCGTACCACTGGCCCGGAAACATCCGCGAGCTCGAGAGCACGATCTCGCGGGCCGCCCTCTCGGCCCCAGGGCGGGGGATTCGCCCGCAAGACGTCGAGTTCCTCCATGCCAGCGAGGCACCCGCCGACGTGAGCCAACAGCGGCTCCCGTCGTTGCGCGAAGCCGAGCGCATGCATATCATCCGGGTCCTCGAAGATGTCGGGTGGAACAAGAAGCAGGCCGCTCAGCTGCTGGAGATCAGCCGAGGCACGCTCTACCGCAAGATCGTCGAGTACAGCCTGGAGCCCGAAGCGCAGCCAGGACAACGGATTCGCACGCGTGGGGTGGCCTCCTGGAGACAGCAGTCGATCCCGAACAGGCCGATCTGATCATTGTCGGGCTGCCGTACGACGGAGGCGTGTCGTACCGCCGCGGCGCGGCCGAGGGGCCGGCGCGAGTACGGCGGGTTTCCACTCTCGGTTCGGCGGCAACCGAGGATGGCCTGATCCTTGGCGATCTGAAGATCGCCGACCTCGGTGACCTGGAACCCTCCGAGCCGACTCATTCTTATTTCGAGGCCGCGGCTTCGCGCCTGTCGGAGCTTCCCAAGGAGTCTTTCCTGATCGGGCTGGGCGGGGATCATTCCGTCAGCGTCCCTCTGCACCGCTCCGTGGCCAAACGGTGGAGTGAGCCGTTTGGAATCGTGCACATCGACGCTCATCCCGATCTTTTCGAGATCTACGCCGACGATCGCCTGTCGCACGCGTGTCCGTTGCGGCGCGCGGCCGAGCTCAGCCATGTGGGCCCGGAGCGAATCGTCAGCCTCGGCATCCGTTCCGTCTGTGACGTGGAGGTCGAGTATGCGGGCCGCGCCGGTTTGCGGCTGATCACCGCCAAGGAAATGGCCCGGCGCGATCTCGCCGACGTGGTGGGCGAAGTCGCGGAACGCCTGTCTGGCCTGTCGCGCATCTACCTCGACATCGACATCGATGCCCTCGATCCGTCCGCAGCTCCGGGCACCGGGTACCCGGAACCGGGTGGTCTGTCGTCGCGAGAGTTCCTCACGCTGGTTGAACGCCTTTTCGATGCCCTGCCGATCCGCTCTATGGGGCTGGTGGAGATCGCGCCGCCGCTCGATGTGAACGACCTGACCTCGTTCGTGGGCATGCGCACCATCTTCGAAGTGATGGGGCACCTGCAGCGCCGGAAATCCGCATAGCCACAATCCCGGTATCAACCGGCTGTCTCCCGCGGACTGCGGCACGGGGTGGATTTTTCCACATGCTATAATCCGCCCGTTCTTCTCCCTCTCGCGCACCTGGCACCTTCCCGGAGGAGTGATCGATGTCAAACAACGCCCGTCCCGTCATTCTCAGCGCCGTGAGAACACCGGTGGGCCGGTTCCTCGGGACCCTGAAATCTCTCACGGCTCCCGAGCTCGGATCCATCGTCGTGCGCGAGGCCGTCAAGCGCGCCGGTCTCGAGCCAGGCGCAGTTGACGAGGTCATCATGGGCAACGTTCTTCAGGCCGGGGTGGGCCAGAACCCGGCGCGCCAGGCCGCCCTCAAAGCCGGGCTGCCCGTAACCGTCGGCGCGCTCACCATCAACAAAGTCTGCGGATCCGGCCTCAAGGCGGTGGTCCTGGCCGCCCAGGCCGTGAGACTGGGCGATGCCGGGGTTGTCGTCGCGGGCGGCATGGAGAGCATGAGCCGCGCGCCGTACCTGCTGCGTGGCGCCCGCGAAGGTTACCGGCTCGGCCACGGTGACATGGTCGACGTCATGATCCACGATGGACTCTGGGACGCTTACGAGAACTACCACATGGGCTGCACCGCCGAGGTGATCTCGGAGAAATACCGGATCAGCCGCAAGGACCAGGATGCCTGGGCTTTGCGCAGCCACCAGCGCGCCATCGAGGCAAGTGATGCAGGCCACTTCCGCGATGAGATCATTCCCGTCGAGGTGGCGCAGCGCAAGAAACCGCCGCTGAATTTCGATACGGACGAGACCATGCGGCGCGACACATCGATGGAGGCTCTCGCCCGCCTCAAGCCGGCCTTCAAGGAGAATGGCACGGTGACGGCGGGAAACTCTCCGGGGGTGAACGATGGCGCCGCGGCCCTGGTGGTGGCCAGCCCGCAGCAGGCCAAACGCTCCGGGGTGGAACCGCTGGGCGAGATCGTGGCCTACGCCACCAGCGGTATCGAGCCATCGCTGATCATGATGGCGCCGCTCGAAGCCACGAAGCTTTGCCTGGCGCGGGCCGGGTGGTCGCTCCAGGATGTCGATCTGATCGAGATCAACGAGGCTTTCTCGGCACAGCTCGTGGCACTGGTACGCGAGCTCAACCTCGATGAGAAGCGCGTGAACGTTCAGGGAGGCGCGGTGGCTCTCGGACATCCGATCGGAGCCAGCGGCGGCCGCGTTCTGACCACTCTGCTTCACCTCATGAAGCGCCGCGGCGTCAGACGAGGCCTGGCGACCCTCTGCCTGGGCGGAGGAAACGCAGTGGCCATGGCGATTGAAAGAACCGGTTGATGGCGACCGCAGACAAACTCGCCGTCATTGGTAGCGGCACCATGGGCGCGGGTATCGCCCAGGTCGCCGCCGTGTCGGGGATCGAGGTTCTGATCGTCGAGGTCGACTCCAAAGCGGCTGCAGCCGGCCACAAGCGCATTACCTCGGGCGTACAGCGCGGCATAGACAAGGGAAAAATCCCCGCTGGCGATCGCGATGGGATCCTGGCGCGCGTCCGCTTCGCATCCACCCTGAAGGAAGCGGCAGACGCCGACTTCGTCGTGGAGGCAGCGCCGGAAACCGAAGACCTAAAGCAAAAGATATTTGCCGAGCTCGACCGCGAGTGCCGGAAGGACGTCATCCTGGCGAGCAACACTTCCTCGATTTCGATCACCCGCATCGCCGCCGCAACCGGACGCGCCGATCGAATCATCGGTATGCACTTCTTCAATCCAGTGCCGGCCATGCAGCTGGTGGAGATCATCCGCGCCCAGGCCACTTCCGATGAAACGTTCGCGGCCACCCGCGACCTGGCCGCGCGCATGGGCAAAACCCCCGTCGAGGTGCACGACTTCCCCGGATTCGTCTCCAACCGCGTCCTGATGCCGATGATCAACGAGGCCGTCTTCGCCCTCATGGAGGGCGTCGCCAACGCCGAGGCAATCGATCAGGTCATGGTCCTGGGGATGAAACACCCGATGGGTCCTCTGGCTCTCGCCGATCTGATCGGTCTCGATGTCTGCCTGCACGTCATGGAGGTACTGCAGCGGGGCCACGGCGATCCCAAGTACCGCCCCTGCCCGCTGCTGCGGCGCATGGTTGACGCCGGCCACCTCGGCCGCAAGAGCGGACGCGGCTTCTTCACCTACCCCGCCACAGCACCACGACCGTCCGTCTCCGGCGCCGGCCGTGACGGCTCCTGAGGAGACCGTCGGGTGCGCGCCCGCCACGCCCTCCGCCGTTCCGAACCGGAAGCCGGTGTGCTCGGGTTCCTCGAATCGATTGCGGCTTCCCCGAAGCTGGGCCCCTGCGTGGTCCACCGTGACACCATTCCCGCTGAGCCGGCGCAGCTGAAACCTATCCCTTCCTGGATCGATCCGCGACTGCGGGTGGCTCTGAAGCGCCAGGGCATCGAAAAGCTTTACTCCCACCAGGCCCGGGCCCTGAGGCTGGCGCACGACGGCCGGGACGTGCTGGCGGTCACACCGACGGCCAGCGGCAAGAGCCTCATTTATTTGCTGCCGATCCTGCAGGGTTGTCTCGAAGATCCGGGACGCCGCGCCATTCTTATCTACCCGTTCAAGGCGCTCGAGCAGGATCAGCGCGACGCGATCCGGGAGCTCGCCGGAGATCTGGGATTGGGTGCGCCGAGCCTGGCGATTTACGACGGAGACACGCCCGATCGCGAGCGCAAGCGCATCCGCGCCAATCCTCCCAACCTGCTGATCACCAACCCGGACATGCTGCACCTGGGCCTCCTTGCCTACCACGCCGAGTGGTCGGCGCTGCTGTCGAACCTGGCGTATCTGGTCGTGGACGAGCTGCATGTCTACCGGGGCATCTTCGGTTGCCACATGGCCCACGTTCTGAGGCGCCTGCAGCGCGTGTGCGCGGGGCATGGATCCCGGCCCCAGCTCTTCGCGTCCTCGGCCACGGTCGCCAACCCACAGGAGCTTGGCCATCTTCTCACCGGTCGCGACTTTGCGCTCGTTGACACATGCGGCGCGCCGCGCCAGAGCCGCCACCTGATGTTCTTCAACCCGGCGCTGCGCATGAGCCCGTACACCGCGGCGGCACACCTTTTCAGCGAGGCAGTGCTGGCCGGCCACCGTACGATCGCCTTCACCAAAGCCCGCCGCATCACCGAGCTCATCCACTCATGGGTCCTGCAGGGACATCCGGAGCTCTCCGGACGCATCAGCTCCTACCGCGCCGGCTATCTTCCGGAGGAGCGCCGCAAGATCGAGCAGCGACTCTTCCGCGGCGAGGTGACCGGGGTGATCTCCACGAGCGCGCTGGAACTGGGAGTCGACATCGGCGGCCTCGATCTGTGCCTTCTCATTGGCTACCCGGGAAGTATCGTCAGCACCTGGCAGCGTATAGGGCGCGCGGGGCGCGGCTCCCGCGAATCAGCCGCCATACTGATCGCCCTTCCCGACGCCCTGGACCAGTACTTCATGTCGCACCCGGATCAGTTTCGCGCGCGGGGTTACGAGCCGGTGGTGCTCGATCCAGCGAATCCCGAAGTGGCCCGGAGCCACCTGATCTGCGCGGGTGCGGAGCAACCCATCACCCGCGACGATCGCGAACTCTACGGAGACGAGATTTACGGCATGCTTCCGGAACTCGAGCGCACGCGCGCCCTGGTGCGCGACGCCACCGAGGAACGATGGTACGCGCTCCGGCGCAGGCCGCAGCGGCTGCTGAGCCTGCGCTCGACCGGCGAGGCGTTCCGCATCCTGACCCCTACCGGCCGCCTGGTGGGCACGGTCGATCCGGTTCGGGCTTACTTCGAGTGTCACCCCGGAGCGATCTACCTGCACCAGGGCCAGGCACACAAAGTCCGCGCCATGGATCACGATGCGCGCAAGGTGACGGTAGAGCGCGCCGATGTCGACTATTACACAGAAGCGCTGGCCGACAAGCAGACGGAGATCCTGGAGGAGTTCGACTCGAGGTCGATCGAACCGATGACGCTGCACGTGGGTCGCATCCGTGTCACGGAACAGGTCACAGGGTACGCGCGCCGCCGCCTTTTCAGCCAGGAGCGGCTGGGCGAGGAAGCGCTCGACCTTCCGTCCGTGCAGTTCGAGACCGTGGGGTTATGGATGGCGCTCCCCCAGGCGCTCGCCACCGCCGCCACCTCGCGCGGCCATCATTTCATGGGCTCGATCCACGCCGTGGAACACTGCGCGATCTCGCTGGCCCCGCTCTATGCCGCATGCGATCGCGGTGATCTGGGAGGGATTTCCTATCCGCTCAACCCGCAGGTGGGATCACCGGCAATCTTCATCTACGACGGCCACCCCGGCGGTATTGGCCTGTCGCGCAGGACGTACGCTGCTCTTGAAGATCTACTGCACCAGACACTGGAGACGCTGCGCACCTGCCCGTGCGAGGAAGGCTGCCCGTCCTGCATCCACTCCCCCAAGTGCGGCAACGGTAACAAACCTCTCGACAAAGCGGGGGCGAGGTTCGTCCTGGAGGCTCTCACCGGCGAGATCGATCTGGGGATTGAGCCGCGCCCCCTGACGGCGCCGCTGAAAGCAACCCCCACGCCGGCGAAAAATCTTGTAACAACAGGAGGACAATCGATGCCTTCCAATGAATTATCACAACGGCTCCACGCATCCGGAGGGCCGGGAACATCCCCGAACATGCTGTCTACCTCCGACTCTCAAGGTGACCTTTTCGGATCCGGCGGGCCGGGGGGAGGGAGTGACAGAGACACGGGCCCCGGCGGTGGCGGAAGTTCCTCCGGCACGGGCGGCTCAGGCAGTATTCCCGAGGGAAAAATCCTGGTCTTTGATCTCGAGACCCAGAAAAGCGCCGATGAGGTAGGCGGGTGGAGCCACATCGACAAGATGGGTCTCGGCCTCGGGGTGACACTCGACCTGCACAAGGAGAATTTCCTGGTCTTCTTTGAGCAGAACGTGGAGAAGCTCCTGATCGAGCTGCTGAGCGCCGATCTGGTCGTCGGCTTCAACGTCAAGCGATTTGATTACACGGTGCTGCGTCCCTACACGGATGTCGATCTCGCCAAGCGCGTTCCCACTCTCGACATGCTCGAGCACGTCAAGGAGAAGCTCGGCTTCCGCCTCAAGCTCGACTCGCTCGCCGCTGCCACGCTCAACGAGACCAAGACGGCTGACGGGCTGCAGAGCCTCAAGTGGTGGAAGGAAGGCCGCTACGATCTGATCGAGATGTACTGCAAAAAGGACGTGGAGGTCACCTCACGTCTGTACCGCTTCGGGCGCGAGAATGGCTACCTCCTCTACCACGATCGGGAACAACGGAAGGTTCGCCTGCCGGTGGAATTCTGATTCTGCGCGACCTCGATCATCGTCTTACGCTCGCCGCTCTTGCGGCATACCTTACCCTGGTCGGCCCGGGCACGAACTGCGCGCCCCAGACGCACCCGCAGCCTTCCGATCGCGGCCCATTGATCATCGCTGGAGGAGGGGGAACCCCCCAATCGGTTCTCGAACGATTTGTGGCTCTGGCCGGCGGACCGGGGCAGGCACACATCCTGGTGCTCCCGATGGCAAGCTCCTACGCGGAATCGGGTCCCTCGCAGGCGAAAGAGTTCCGCGACCTCGGAGCCGATGCGCACAGTGTCGAGCTCGATCACGATGAGGCCAGCCTCCCGGCCAGCACAGGTCACCTCGAGGGGATCACCGGGATCTGGTTTACCGGGGGCGACCAGAGCCGCCTGACTGCGGCGATCGGAGAGACGTTGTTCGAGGAGGAGCTCCACCGCATGCATCGGCAAGGACTCGTGCTCGGAGGCAGATCCGCCGGTGCGGCCATCATGTCGCCCCTCATGATCACAGGAGAGGAACGTCCGGATCCGGGAGATGGCGAGAGCGATGAGGAGGACGAGCCCTTCGACAACATTATCCGCGGGCGCGTGGTTGCCGTGCGCGGGTTCGGTTTTCTTCCCGGCACCATCGTCGACCAGCACTTCGTGGCCCGCAGGCGGAACAACCGCCTGCTGAGCCTCGTCCTGGAGCACCCCGGCCATGTCGGTGTCGGCATCGACGAGCGGACCGCCCTCGAGGTCGACTCTACCGGGATCTGGCGCGTCCTGGGCGAGAGTGTGGCAATTGTCTACGACGCCCGCGAAGCGCAGGTGGCGGCTTCAGGTCCCCTCGGCGCCACGGGAATAAAAATGCATGTGCTGCGCCCCGGCAGCACCTACGATCCGGTCACGGGGCAAGCGGTACTCCACACACCCAGAGTCGTGAGTACGAACTGAACTACTGCTACACCACCGTCAGGATCATCTCATCGGTATCGCTTAACCCCACCGAACTTGTCACGGTCAACCTGATTACCAGCATCACCTCGGCGACAATCGACTGCTGCGGGCTGCCAATCCCAAAGATGTCGGGCACGATAATCGTGATGAGGCAACCCGTAGGAACCCGGGGTTCTGGGTAGGGTCGGTCGGGCGAAAAAAGCGCTGGGCTTCTAGGATGCCCAGGCGATGATGAACAGGACCGTGAAGAGCGTGTGGACGAACAGCTGGCGGTAACCGATGGCGGGCGGCTTCAGTCCGACCGCTGGCCGGGCACTCCCCCACACAACCTCCGCCCACTGGAGTGCGTATGGCACGAAGATCCAGCGCGAGACGACGCCGCCCGCTCCGAGGACCAGTGCCAGGGCAAGGTTGAAGGTCGCAAGGGTGAGGGCGGCACGTCCCATGGCAAGGCGTGTCTTCCAGGCAGGCACACGAGCCAGAGGTCTCTGGGACAACCGCAGGTACGCGTAGACGATCGCCGCCGTCGACTGAGTCCAGGTCAGCGCCCACAGCCACCAACCGATCGGATCCGGCCTTTCGAGCCCGATCCAGAACGCCGCCGGGGCGCCCAGGGCCAGGGCACCGCAGGCAACCACCTCGAGGAGCAGCTGGCGGCGCTCCGCTCTGCGGCTGATCAGGAACAGGTGCCACAGGACGACGGGGATTCCGGGTATGGCGAGGTAAAGAATGTATCCGTAGCCACGCAGCACCAGACCGCACACGTGAACGAGCGCCAGGGCGCCGTAGACGCCCACCCAGAACCAGGCGGCGGGGAGAATGTCACGGGAGCGGCGGCCGCTGTAAACCTTGATGATGAGGGTGAGCGGGTGGCGAATCAGAAAAGCGCACAGCGCCGCAATCACCAGGTAAAACGAAACGGTAGACCAGCGCCCGCCCGCGAACAGGCCGATGAGCAGCGGGCTCAGGAAAAACCCCCAGGAGCCGTGCTCTGCGGGCAGCGCAGCGTGGCGGCGAAATAGTGTGCTGAGAGTCACGGAGTTCGCAGTCTATAGCAATCATTGATTCGACGTCACGCGACCGGAACGCAGTACCTGAAGTACCCCCACTCCCCACCGTTTACATCGACAGATTGGACAGGATCTGGTACACAAGCGGCATGTCCATTCGGGATTTCATCGCCACAGACCTGCGCTTCGAATGCACGGCTTGTGGAAAATGTTGCGTCAACCATGGTGACTACGACCTCGTGTTCCTTACCGAGCAGGACATCACCCGCGCTTCCGAGAAGCTCGAGCTCAACAGAAAGGATTTCTTGAAGCGATACACCCGCCGGGTACATGGGGATTGCGTGCTGCAGGATAAGGGTAATCGGTGTGTTTTTCTCGACCCGGATGGTCTGTGTCGGATCTACGAGACCCGCCCCCTGCAGTGTCGCACCTTTCCGTTCTGGAAGGAAAACCTCAACCCCCGTACGTGGAACAACGCGATTGCCCGCGACTGCCCCGGTGTGGGCCGCGGTAAGGCCGTGAGCCGGAGCCGCATCGAAATGTTCCTGGAGTGGGATCGGGAGGGCCACTATCCCGTGAGGGGAAAAACCTGATCTCCTGCGGCGGGAATTTCAGGCTCTGCATTTGCGTTTAGCTCGAACGAGGCCTCCGGTGCTGAACCTTTCCAACGCGAAGACCTGGCTGCGCGCGCTCACGGCTCCCAGAAAGCCGGAGCCCTCTTACCCCACCTTACCTGTCGTCAACGAGAGCGCCGAGAGCAGCGTGAGGGGGATTTACCTCATAGGTGAAGTCGGCGGCACTCCCCTCATCAAGCTCGGCCTCAACCAGGGGGTCGAGGCCATCGAGACGCTTCACCGTGAGCTGGGCCCGGACCCCGAGGACGATCCGGATCTCCTCGATGTGCTGATCGTCGGAGCGGGTTCCTCGGGACTGGGGGCAGCCATGAGGGCCCACGAGCTCGGCATGCGCTACCAGGTGCTGGAATCGGAGCGCATCGCCATGACCGTGGTGAACATGTACAAAGGCAAGCTGCTCTTCGCCGAACCGGTCTCAGCTCCCGACAAGAGCAGCCTGTGGTTCGAGCAGTGCACGCGCGAGGAACTGCTCGAACGCTGGCAGCGCCAGATCCTCGATGAAGGTCTGCGTGTACGTGAGCACGAAAAGGTCGTCGACATCCAGAAGAGTGGGGACGTCTTTATCATCAAGAGTATCCGCGGAGAGTACCGGGCCCGCCGCGTGCTCATAGCTGTCGGCAAAGCGGGCAATCCGAGAAAGGCCGGCGTGCCGGGCGAGAAAGAAATTCCCGGCAAGGTAATGCACACGCTGAGCGACCCGGACGCTATCCGCGGCAAGCGCATTTTGATTTACGGTGGCGGCGACGTGGCAGCCGAGGCGGCCCTCGCCCTGTGTCCGCACAACACCGTCACGATGATCACCATCGACCAGGAGTTGACGTTTCCCAAGAAGCGGAACGTCGATGCCCTCATGGCCGAGAAGGCGGCCGCCCGGCTCGACCTGCACCTCTCGAGTCAGCTTCTTCGATTCGACAAGGAGTCGGTCACTTATCACAACGAGAAGGGCGAGGAAATGACTCTCCCAAACGATCTCGTGTTCGAGATGATAGGCGCAGAGCTGCCGATCCCGTTTTTCCGGCGCGTGGGGATCAAGCTCGAGGGAGACTGGGACGCGGCGCGCTGGATGATGCTCGGGCTCGTTTCGACTCTCGTCTACTCACTGTACGCTTTGAAGAAATTTCCCGAAACCCCCTACTCCTGGCCATTCTACTACTTCATCTCCGAAGAGGGCTTTAAGTCCTCTCTGCGCGGGCTGTTCGAAGTGGCTTTCCTGCCGTTTCGTTGGATCTTCAGCCGCGAGGCGCTGGAGCAGGTTTTGGAGACGACCTGGTTCCAGCAAGGTTACCTGTACAGTCTCATCTATACGATTGTCATGGTCGTGTTCGGGACTGTGGCGTTCAAACGCTGGAGCAGGATTGCCCAGGATAACCGCTATCAGAAGTGGCGCTACCTGTCGCTCATCACCTTTCAGGTTGCGTTTTTTCTAATCGTCAACGTGATCGCTCTGCAGGCGATGAGCGTGCAGCATTCATGGCGCGCGTGGGGGCTGTACCAGCCATGGCCTCTCTTTTTTCATACGTTCCACTGGTGGAACGCCAGCGACCCGCGCGTCCTGCTCTACGCCTTCATCGGCACGGGTGTTCTCGGCACCTTCGT
>CBEVTG010000024.1:0-11166 GCA_965552745.1 uncultured bacterium | reverse complement strand
GATCCTCACGTGCCGCCTCCAGCGATTCGAGATCCACACGCCAGCGGCGATCGTGAACCAGCTTGTACGGCCGCAGTCGCACGCCGTCGAGCGCGGCAATGAAGTCGAGCAGTGGGTAGGACGGGCGTGGCACCAGGATGGATTCACCCGGGTTCAACAATAGCTTGAACAAAAAAGCATAAGCTTCACTCGTTCCTGACGTTATCAAGAGTCGATCAGGATCGGGCGATGGACCCCGGCGCCCGAGCCAGGTCGAGATCGCTTCCCGGGCGCTTCTCAGGCCGCGGGGATGAGGCTCGTAAAAGGTCGGGAAGCTTCGCCCGAGAGCGTCCGCAATCTCGTGGTGAGGGTATGGCAGGTTCACACGGGTCGGGTTTGACTCGGTGAGATCGAGCGTGTCGAGGCCACTCCCGCGACGCTCTTCCAGTACACGGGTCAGAGGATTTCGGGAGAGATTGGTTCGCAGTCGGTTGGAAAAACGTGACATGCTTCCGTCGAGAACCGGATCCGGCTCAGGCGGTGCGGGGGGACACACCCGGGGCGCCGGTCGTGGCGCCATCGGAAGCGGAAGAAACCTGGCGCGCATACTTGGCCAGAACACCGCTGCGGTACGCCAGCTGGGGCGCTTTCCAGGTTGCCATGCGCGAGCGGATTTCCTGGTCGCTCAGGTCCACCTCGAGGGTGCGGGCGTCAATGTCGAACCGGACCGTATCGCCGTCGCGCAGGGCCGCAATCGGCCCGCCCCGTGCACCTTCGGGGCTCACGTGGCCGGCCATCAGGCCGTGCGTGGCGCCTGAAAAACGTCCATCGGTGAGCAGGGCCACTGATTCCCCGAGCCCCTGGCCCACAATCGCCGCCGTGACCGCGAGCATCTCGCGCATTCCGGGACCGCCGGCAGGTCCCTCATACCGAATAACCACCACGTCACCCGGTTGAATCAGCTGGCTTTGAATCGCTTCAAAGGCCGCCTCTTCGCGATCGAAAACCCGCACCGGACCCTTGTGGCTGCGCCGTTCCTCTCCGGCGATCTTGAGGACACAGCCTTCGGGAGCGAGGTTCCCCTTGAGAACCACGAGGCCTCCTGTCGGCCGGATCGGATTCGAGAGGGGCCGCACGACCTGTTGCCCGGACGTTTCGACCGCACGACCCGCCTCCTCGCCGATGGTGCACCCCGTCACGGTGGGCATTTCGTCGTGCAGCAGTCCCGCCTCCCGCAGCCGCCGGGCAATGAGCGGAATGCCCCCGGCCCGGTGCAGATCGTTAGCCACGAACCGCCCGCTGGGTTTGAGATCAACGAGCAGCGGGGTGCGGGCGCTGATCCGATCAAAATCATCCAGGCTCAGATCGATTTCGGCCTCACGCGCTACTGCCAGCAGGTGCAGGACGCTGTTTGTCGAGCCCCCTGTGGTGGCGACCGCAACGATGGCGTTTTCGAGTGACTGCCGGGTAATGATGCTGCTGGGGCGAAGGTTGTTCCGCAGCAGCTGCATCACCTGCTCGCCCGTGCGGTAGGCAACCTCCTCTTTTCTGGGGTCGGTGGCGGGAACACTGTTCGCGCCCATGGGGGAGATGCCGAGCATTTCAAAGGCCGTGGACATCGTATTGGCAGTGAACTGCCCACCGCAGGCTCCGGCTCCGGGGCAGGCGCGATTTTCCAGGTCCCGCAAATCCTCCGCACTCATGAGGCCCGCGGCGTGCGCCCCGACGCCCTCGAACACGTCCTGGATAGTCACGTCCCGTCCCTGGAATTTCCCCGGCAGTATCGATCCCCCGTAGAGCATCAGCGACGGCAGGTCCAGCCGTACCAGCGCCATTACCGTGCCCGGCACCGTCTTGTCACAGCCGGAGAGTGCCACCACGCCGTCGAACAGATGGCCGCGAACGACGAGCTCGATCGAATCGGCCACCACCTCCCGGCTGATCAGGGAAGCCTTCATGCCCTCGGTTCCCATGCTGATACCGTCTGACACCGTGATGGTGTTGAACTCGAGGGGAGTGCCACCCGCGGCGCGAATCCCCTCCTTCACTTTGACCGCGAGCTCCTTCAGATGGGCATTGCACGGAGTGATCTCGGTCCAGGTATTGGCCACCGCAATGAGGGGACGATCCAGGTCGGCGTCGGTCAAGCCCACCGCCTTGAGCATGGCGCGTGCCGGCGCGCGGTGCGCGCCATCAGTGAGCGTGTGGCTTCGATGCTTGAGTTTCGAATTCATCGTTACGAAACAGTCCCGTACCGGGGGTCGCAGAGCAGTTGCGTGCCCATCCGGCTCCCGCTGGAGTGGATCGCAGGGGCCACCTTGTGCAGACCCCGGGAACGAGATGCGTCAGAAAACGAATGGTAGCGCTACGGGGAATCGAACCCCGGTTTGATGGCTGAGAACCACCCGTCCTAACCCCTAGACGATAGCGCCACCCGTGGCCCGCGGGCACGCGCCCGCGGGCCAGGTGGCCATGATAGAAAGCGGCCGCGGAGGAAGTCAAGCGGCACGCTTTGCCCGTATTGCCAGCCGCGAACGGCTACAACCGGGGATCTAACCCTTCAGGTGCCGGCTGACCAACTTGGTCATCTGGAACATGTCCACCTTCTTCCTTCCACCGAACACGGCCTTGAGCTTGGCGTCGGCGTTGATCATGCGGCGCTTGATCGAGTCCTGAAGGCGATTGCGCTTGATGTAATTCCACAGCTTCTTCGTCACCTGCGTGCGAGGCAGCGGCTTCGAGCCGACGATCGCAGCAAGCATGGCAGACGGCTTGAGGGGCTTCATGAAAGCCGCGCTGGGGCGACGACGTCCCTTGCGGCGCGCCTTCTTCCTGCGGCCCTTAGTCTTACGCTTCGCCTTGCGGGCCTTACCTCGGCGGGCCTTGCTCCTGCGCTTGCCCTTGCGAGCCTTCGCCCTGCGCTTGCCCTTGCGAGCCTTCGCCCTGCGCTTGCCCTTCCGAGCCTTGCGCTTGGTGGCGCGACGGCGCGTGCTCCTCTTGCGGCGCGGCTTGCTCCTGCGCTTGGTTGCGCGCCGGCGCGTACTCTTCTTCTTCCGGCGCGGCTTGGCCTTGCGTGACTTCGACCTTCGTCTTCTCTTCGCCATGTGTGCCTCCCTCTCCTCTCGGGCGGCGTCTCCGCCGCCATCAGCGCCCGGTTCCTTCGCCAGCAGGGAGTGCGTGGCCCGGAACCCGGCGGTTTCCACTCGCGGAGCACGATCGCTTTCAGTCAGCGTAACAGGAGATCATGTTCCGCCGTAGTGCACATCTCGCAACCCCTACCATCACGTTCCATACTCACAGAGTCGCGGTGCACATGCGAGCGTCCCGAATTATGCGCGAGCCGAAACACATGTCAAGCGTTCTCTGCGGAAAATTTTATGCCACCCACCAGGAGAGTATCAGTGCAGATCCGTGAAGAACCGCATGAAATAGGGTATTTTCATCGATTTCAAGAGTGCGCAAAAGCTCTCAGGAGAAGTTTCTGAAAATTGCCCCGGAGAGCGTTTTCATAGAGGCCTTACGCGGACCTCCCGGTGAGTCTCCCGAGGACCCTACTGCACCGGAGTGACACAGAGTTCCCTGTGCTAAACTCCGGCCGCGCTACATAGAGGGCGCAAGCACTATGGACTCGACAGCCGCCATCACCGTTGACTCACTGAGCAAGTCATATCCTGCCCCACGCGCAGTGCGTGACCTGGTGATGAACCCCCTTGAAGCCCCGCGGTCGATGAGAGCGCTCGACACCGTCAGCCTGGAGATTCACAGAGGTGAAATCTTCGGTCTGCTGGGGCCGAATGGTGCTGGCAAGACGACGCTTCTGAAACTGCTCGCCTGTCTCATCCTGCCCTCGTCGGGCCGGGCAATCGTCAACGGCTACTCCATCCTGGAGCAGGAGCACGGGGTCAAATCCTCCATCGGTTACGTGACCTCCGACGAGCGCTCCTTCTACTGGCGGCTCACCGGCCGCGAGAATTTAAGGTTTTTCGCCCACCTGTACGGGCTCTCGGGGAAAGCCCTCGAACAGCGTTGCGCTGAGCTGATGGGGAAGGTCGAGCTAGATGAAGAGCAGGCTGACGAGCGCTTCATGTACTACTCCTCCGGCATGCGTCAGAGACTGGCGCTCGCCCGAGCCCTCCTGCATGATCCGCCCATCCTGTACATGGATGAACCCACCCGCTCACTGGATCCGCTCACCGGTCGCCACCTCCGCAACTTCATCCGTGAGGTGCTGGTCGAACAGGACGCCAAGACCGTCCTGCTGTGCACGCACAACCTGCGTGAGGCGGATGATTTGTGCCAGCGCGTTGGCATCCTCGTGCGCGGCCGCATGCGCCGCGTTGGCACACCGGAGGCTCTGCGACGCTGGGCCGGCGGCAGCAGCAACTATCACCTGGAGATCGAAGGCCTGTCAGCCGACTCCCTGACAGACCATCAACCCGAGCTCATCGCCGATGGAGTGTGGCGCCTGGAGGTTTCCGAAAAAACAGGAGCCGGACTGGACACCATCCTGCGCCGCATTCATGCTGCCGGCGGCCGGGTGCGCTCCTGCGAGCGCGTCGAGGTCTCTCTGGAGGGAGTGTTCGATCGCATTTGCGCCGCCGCCGAACTGGAGCGCACGGACTCCAGATCCGACAACCCTGAGGCGGCCAGTTCCACAATACCTCCGGGTGGAACCAACTGATTATGATTTGGAAAAAAATCTGGGCGTTTCTGGTACGTGATTTCCTGAATGAGGTGTCTTATCGGTTCGGATTTTTCCTGCAATTCGGCGGATCTTTCCTCTCGGCATTCACCTGGTATGTAATCTCGAAGATGGTTCAGCCAGAATCGCTGAGCCAGGCCGGTCTTCCCAACACCGACTATTTCTCGTTTGTGCTGGTGGGCCTGGCGTTCCATCTCTACCTGCAATCGTCGCTGGGCGCCTTCGCCAGCAAGATCCGCCAGGAACAGCTGACCGGGACGCTGGAGGCTCTGCTCGCCACACCCACGAGCGTATCGGTCATCATTCTCTCCTCGTCAGTATGGGACTTCGTCGCCGCGTCGATGCGGGTTCTGGTATACCTGCTGATCGGCGTGCTCCTGGGAGCTCAAATCGCCTGGGGAAACGCGGGGCCAGCGGTGCTTGTGCTGCTACTGACCATCGTGTCGTTTTCCAGCATCGGCATCCTCTCGGCCAGCCTGATCCTCTACTTCAAGCGCGGCGATCCGATCAATTTTCTAATTGTCAGCACCCACACCCTGCTCGGCGGGGTTCTGTTTCCCACCGAGATGCTGCAACGCTGGCCCTGGGTATCCTGGTTGAGCGATCTTCTGCCCCTCACGTACGCCCTGCGCGCCGTTCGCCGCACGCTGCTCGCCGGCGCCTCGCTGGGTGACATCAGCAGCGAGATCGGCATCCTTCTCCTGTTCACCGCCGTGCTGCTGCCTACGAGCCTGCTTGCGTTCCGCTTTGCTCTCGCCAAGGCCAAGGCGGAGGGATCGCTGGTCCATTACTGATAGCTGCGACACCTCTCCCGGGCGTTAAATTCTTCAGCGTGTGATCAGCGCCAGCAGCGCCGCCGCAGCCGCACCCACGTTCAGGGAGTGGCACGGAACACGCATGGGTACACTGACCTGCGCTGCACAGGCACTCTCTACGGCGACCGGCAGCCCATGCGCCTCGCTGCCCATGATCAGCGCGCAGCGCCCCCGCCAATCGAGGCGGCGGGGATCTTTTCCACCGCTGGCCACTGCGGCGCGCGCCTCCACACTCTCCAGAAACGCCTGGAGGCTCTTCTCGTCCGTTGTCCCACCAACGGGAAGATGAAGCAGCGCTCCCGCGCTCGCCCGTACCGCCCGCGGATGGTAGAGGTCGGCACCCCCGTGGCAAAGGAAGCCCGCCGCCCCGAACGCCCAGGCCGTGCGCACCAGTCCCCCCAGATTCCCCGGATCCTGGATTCCCACCGACACCACCCAGAGGCCCGTTGGCTGGGGCGAATCTCCCAGCCAGTCCTGCAAGCGATCCGGGGGTCGTTTCATCACCAACAGCACCCCCTGCGGAGAGCGCGACTCCGCAACGCCATCCAGGAGCCGGTCGGGCGTCTCGTAACACGGACAGGCAAGCATCTCGATCCTGCGGCACAAGGACCGTCCCTCATCACTCCCACGCAACCGGGCTGAAACTACAGCGGCAGCAATCGCATCCGGAGTGGAAAGCGCCTCCCGGGTCCAGCGCACACCCTCGGCGAGGTAAACTGCCTCTTTCGACCGGCGTGCGGCGCTGCGCGCCAGCGCCCGCAGGCGGGCGAGAAACGGGTTCGATCGGGAACGGATGGGACGCAAGCCAGACATGGGATCTCGTGCCAGAATTGATGGGGCCCTCGCGGCGCTGCGGCGCGGCGGGGTGATCATCTATCCGACCGAGACCTTTTACGCCCTCGGCGCCGATCCACGCAAGCGCTCGGCCTTGAAAAAGCTCCGGCGCCTCAAGGGCACGGGGCGCTCAAAAGCTCTGCTTCTGGTCGCCTCTTCACGGCGCCAGGCGCTGTCGCTGGTGCGGTCGCCGTATTCCCGCCGCCTGCAGGCACTTGCCCGGCGGTTCTGGCCGGGACCACTCACACTGGTCCTGCTCCCGAAGAGCCCCGGGCTCTCGCGGTCTCTGGGCAGAAGCGATGGCCTGGCCCTGCGCCTGACCAGCCAGCCTCTCGCACGGCGACTGATCCGGAGCTACGGCTTCCCGATCACCGGCACGAGCGCCAACCCCACGGGACAACCCCCCGCGCGCCACGCTGCCCAGGCGGTGAGATCGCTTAGGCCCGGCCTGGACGGGGCTCTCGATGGCGGCAAGACCCGCGGTGGCAGGGCCTCGACCCTGGTCGATCTCACAAGTTCCCCGCCGATTTTGCTGAGAGCCGGACCGATCAGCCTCCACGCGCTGAGAAGCATCGTGCCCGACCTGAGACCAGCCATCGGCACTACTTCCCGTCGGCTCCGCCAGGTGAACAGACGCTCAAAACGTGCATAAGGTATTGAAAACCACGGGGTTTCGGCTTGAAAGGGTCTGGAGGGGGCCCTATAATTGTTGAACGCCGCACCCACGCGGGCAGGAACCGTCCCCACGTGCACAGGTCTCCCTACTATTCCCACATGATCCGACGCTGGTCGCTCTTCCTGGGGCTCCTCCTGGCCCTGTGCCTGCCTACGCTCGCCTCGCGATCCGCTGCGGGCGGTGGGCACCGTGTGGTCATTCTCGGCTTCGATGGAGTCGACGCCGGGCTGGTGGAGCAGTGGATGGGGGAGGGACACCTCCCCAACCTGTCACGCCTGCGGGAGGAAGGAACCTTCACCCCGCTCGGCACCACGAACCCTCCGCAGACACCCGTTTCATGGTCCTCCTTCTCGACCGGTCTCAACCCCGGTCGGACCGAGATCTTCGATTTCCTGAAGCGAACGCAGGACTCGTACTTTCCGACCTTCGCACTCAACGAAGAGGGTCGTCGTGCGGTGGGTCTGGGGAGCTCCAACGCCCTCGTCGCCGGGTTGATCATGGGCACACTGGGACTTGCCGCGACCTTCCTGCTGGCATCCGGGCGGCGGGCTCGCGCCATCGGCGCCACCATTGCCGTGGCCCTGGGTGCCCTGGCCGGCATGGGCATCCGGTACTGGATACCTCTCGAGGTCCCGATGGCGATCAACAATCGCAAGGGGCTATCGCTCTGGGAGGCAGCCTCCAGGGAGGGTCTCAGGGCACGGGTGATCCGGGTCCCCACGACGTTCCCGGCCGAGGTGTTCGAGGGAGGGCAAATGCTGGCGGGCCTGGGAGTGCCCGACATGAGGGGGCGTATCGGCACCCCGGCGATGTACGTCTCCGATCCGGCCTATGCGGTGCGTGACAACCAGTTTTCGATCGAGGTGATACGGCTCCCCCAGAATCAGGGCCGTATCGAGACAGCCCTCATCGGCCCGTTCAACAAGCCGTTCTTCGACTATGTCGTGCAAAGGGAAGCCGAGCGCTATCCCGCGGGGGAGGAGCAGCAGCGCGCGAGGAAGGAAGCCGAAGCGCGGCTGCGCGAGGCCGGAGTTCCCAAACGAATCGACATCCCGCTCACCCTGGATGTTGCTTCAGAGCGCAACAGTGTCACCCTGTCAGCCTCGGGGCAGAGCATCACCCTGATGGAGGGGGAGTGGAGCGACTGGTTCGTGGTCCGTTTCCCCGTCAACTGGCTCGTCGACCGACTGTCCCCTCTGCGCGGCATGGTGCGCTTCAAGGTCATCTCGCTGCAGCCCGAACTCGAGATCTACCAGTCCCCGATCAACTTCCATCCGGACAGCGCACTGGTGCCCCTGTCCTATCCGGCCGGTTATGCCGCGCGCCTGGCGCGGGACGTGGGTCTGTACAAGACGATTGGCTGGGATATCGACACCTGGACGCCAGCCGCGGGCGTCACCGACGAAGCGTTCCTGCTCGAAGACGTGGAATACACCGTGGAGCGAGAGCAGGCCATGATGGAGCGGGAGCTGGATCGTGGCGATTTCGAGTTGTACATCCAGGTGTTTTACTTCCCCGACCGTGTCTCACACATCCTCTGGCGTCTGTTCGATCCTGAGCACCCGATGTACGACGCCGAAAAAGCAGCGCGTTACAGCGGAGCCATCCTGGACTCCTACCGCCGCATGGACGATCTGGTGGGAAGGGCACGGGAGTTGATGAGCCCCAAGGACACTTTGCTGGTGTTGTCGGACCATGGCTTCACCTCCTGGCGCCGCGGCATCAACTACAACGCCTGGCTTTATCAGAACGGATTTTTGGCGCTCGAACGCCAGCCCCAGGGAACCAAGAACCTCGAGGATCTGTTCGACCGCAATGAGTTTTTCGAGTACGTCGATTGGTCGCGCACCAGCGCCTACGCCATGGGTCTGGGAAGCATCTACATCAACCTGGTCGGACGCGAGCCGCAAGGATCGGTGGAGCCGGGAGAGCCATACGAGAAGGTGGTCCAGGAAGTCGTGCACGGGCTGGAGTCTTATGTGGACTCCGTCACCGGGCAGAAACCCGTTCGCAAGGTTTATCGCCGTGAGGAGATCTATCACGGATACGACCCGCGGCTCATCCCCGATCTGCGGGCCTCGAACACCCGAAATTACCGCGTGGGCTGGCAGACGGCTCTCGGCGAAGTCCCCCGCGAGATCATGGAGGAAAACCTGCGGCTGTGGAGTGCCGACCACTGTTCGGTCGACCCCGAGCTGGTACCGGGTATCCTGTTTATCAACCGATCTCTCACGCGCTCGCAGGAAGCCAACATCATCGACATCTTTCCCACAGTCCTCGACTTGCTCGAGGTTCCCGTTCCAGAGGGCCTGGATGGCCGCAGCCTGCTCTAAGACCCTCGCACCGTCCTGGAGGGCATTTCTTACCGCTCCGGGACTTGCGGTGTGCGCCGTGTTGCTGGCCGGCCCCGTCCTCCGGGCAAATCAAAACGACCCGGAAAAACTGGATGCAACCAGCGAGGCCACTGATTTCGCCTCCCGCCGTCATGAGCTGCAGGTGGAGATGGAGCATCTGCGGGGTCAGATGGAACGGTTCAAGGAAGAGGAGCAGTCCCTCCTGGAACGCCTCGAGAGATTGCGCCTCGAGTCCAGGCTGTCGCAGCAGGAACTCGAGGGAACCCGCCTCGAGCGCCGGCGCCTGGGACGTGAACTCGACCGGCTGGAATTCCAGATCGATCGTCTGACCGAGAACCTCGAGCGCCAGAAGGCGGCGCTGGGCAGCCGTCTGCGGGCCCTGTACCGCCGAGGACCCCTGACCCCGGTGCGCACGCTGACGAGCGCCTCGAGCAGCGCCGAATGGCTTCGTGCCGTGGGTCTCCTGGAACACCAGGCGCGGCGCGATGCCAAAGCGATCAGCAGCTTGCGCGCTGACACCGAGGAACTCGAGCGCGCGCGCCAATCGCGGGCGCAGGCCCTCGACCAGGTGGAGCAGGAGCGCAAGCGTGCCGAGCGGGCGCGCGTCCGGCTGACGCGGGCACTGAGCGAGCACCAGTCGCTGCTCGAAGCGGTCCGTAACGACCAGCGTACCCACCGGGCGGCTTACGAGGAACTCAGCGCCGCTGCTCGTGAACTGGACAAACTGATCTCCCTGATGTCAGACGGAGCCTCCTCCATGAACCTCGAACACACCTGGGTCAGCCTGGGGGCCTTCCGTGGCCTTCTGTCCTGGCCGGTTTACGGCAGCCTGGAGTTTCCCTTCGGGGATCGCAGACACCCTCGCTTCAAGACGATCACACCCCATCGGGGGCTGACTTTCAAAGCCTCCGAAGGAGCTCCGGTTCACGCCATCTTCGAGGGCGAGGTCGTGTTCCAGGATTGGTTGCGAGGATACGGTCAGACCGTCATACTGGATCATCATCATGGATATTTGTCGGTGTAAGCTCACCTGTCCGATCCCCGGGTGGACCTGGGCTCACGCGTGCCGCGCGGCACCGTGCTGGGCAAGGTGGGGGAGAGCGGCTCTCTCGAGGGCCTCCAACTTTATTTCGAACTGCGCCGTGACGGCATGCCCCTGGATCCGGAGCCCTGGCTCAGCCGGGACCCGCAGCGAGCGGCGCGCTAGGAGGATGATGACATGAACCCGTTGCCAATGAGTCGCACGCGCGTTGTGTTCCTGTGCGCCTCGTTCTGCCTGCTGCTCCTGCTGTTGACCGGGGCGGTGGTCGGTCACACCCGTGGCTCCGAGAAAGCATACAGCAGCCTGAAGATCTTCAACGAGACCCTGCATTACGTACAGAGTAATTACGTCGAGCGCGTCAACACGAATCAGCTCATGGTGGGGGCCTACCGTGGCCTGCTGGCGAGCCTGGATTCCGACTCCGAGTATCTGCCACCCGGTGAAGCCTCCCGCAAGGACAAATCGGGCGGGCGGGCCGATGTGGGAATTACCCCCGTGCGCCGCGAGCTCATCATGCGGGTGCTCTCCGTGCGTCCCGATTCATCGGCCGCAAAAGCCGGAATCGAAGCCGGATGGTACATCAGGCTCATCGAGGACCGCGCGGCACGCGAGCTTTCACCATCCAAGGTTCAACAGCTTCTCTCCGGACCCGAGGGCAGCACCATCCGCTGCGCTTTCATGAAACCGGGGGATCCCAAGAAGATTGAGCTTGAGCTGGAGCGTGCACTTCCACCGCAGGAGGCGATCGAGGTCTCACAGCTGGC
>CBEVTG010000023.1:0-11297 GCA_965552745.1 uncultured bacterium | reverse complement strand
CGATGTAGGTCTCGTCCGTTCCGACGTGCACCCAGCGCGCACCGTTCGTGGTTTTACCCTCGCCCCGTATGCGGAACTCGGGAAACGCAGTCTGCAAGAAGCGGATCATCACCCCAAGATCACGGACGATCATATTCGCGTGCTCAAGCCGGAGGACCATATCTCACCCCCTTTTAAATTGTTCTAGAAATGTAACCCCTAGATACTCCCCCTGTAACCAAAAGTCAATAGGGGTGCAGTTCTTCAAGCGTGGTCAGACACGGGACGAACGGGGCCGGGCCGTCGAAGAGCAGAGGAAGCGCTCGCTCGAGGGCGTGATCAGGTTCGGTTGAAAGCCTGAGGCTGTACGGCGAGAGCCAGCTGAGGATCTTCCTGCGAGACGGGAAAGCGGTCTGCAGCGCTCGAAAGCTAGGCGATGGGTATTATCTTGGAGGAAATATACTGGAAATGTACTGGAAATATACCGGAAATATAAATGTAATACTAACCCAATATTGATTCCAGAAACATAAATATAATCAATGTTTATAGATAGTTACAAAATATTGGCTGTGCCTTGACTTGGAAATATCAGATGCTATAATATGACAGTAATGATCCCCTATCTCCCCCCCCGCGAATGGTTCGCCTACGATGCCGGCGCAGTTGCTCCGACCCTAGTTGATGCAAAGGCTGCGGTCCAGGCCCTCCTCGCTCTTCCATATCAAATGGATTGGGTGGAGGAACTTCAAAAAGTTCAACTGAAGAGAGAAGTGGCTGGCACATCACGAATTGAAGGCGCTGACCTTACCGAGCGAGAGTTGGAGGAAGCTGTACGGGAGGGCTTTAAAGATCTCCTCACCCGTTCACAGCGGCAGGCAAGTGCGGCAGCTCGGGCCTACCGAGAAATAGCGAAGATCTCGGACGACGCGCCTCTCGACGCCAACCTCGTAAGGCAAATACACCGACTACTCATCGAGGGGGCAGATGACGACCATTGTCAGCCCGGTGCTCTGCGCGGTCCCGATCACAATGTCACCTTTGGAAGCCCCGTTCACCGCGGTGCTGAAGGTGGCGCGGAGTGCCGGAACGCCTTTGGCGAGCTGATTCATGCTCTGAATACGAATGGCCGAGGACAGGACACTCTTATCTTGGCTTTGGCAGCACACTATCATCTGGCTGCAATCCATCCCTTTCACGATGGCAATGGGCGTACCGCTCGTGCCGTTGAAGCGCTATTGCTGGGTAGAGCTGGGCTACGCGACATTTGCTTCGTCGGTATGTCAAATTACTACTACGATGAGAAACTGGCCTACTTGACCGCACTGAGCGAGACCCGCCGCATGGAGCACGACCTTACTCCGTTTCTTGTGTTCGCCTTAAAGGGAGTTCAACGGCAGAGCCAGTTGGTCCAGAAGGAGATCCGGACAAGCCTTGCAAAAGCGCTCTTCAGAAACACAATGCATTCGCTTTACAGCAGGCTCAAAGGTCCGAAGACGCGGGTCCTCAAAGACAGACAGTTACAGATTCTCGAAATCCTACTGGGAAGTGAACCACTCGCCTCAGGAGAGTTTATAGAAAAAACAAACCACCTCTACGTTGGCTTAGGCAGTGTGATGAAGGCCATGAGGCGCGATGTGGATAACCTCCGCGGTCTGGGAGCAGCTGTGTTGGTCGGCGATGGAAATGAGATCCGACGGATAAAGGCTGATCTGAACTGGCCGACGAAGTTCAGTGAAACAAAATTCTTCCAAGACGTGAAGAGGCTGCCGAAAGCAAAAACGCTCGGATTTCTCTAATGCGAGTTGTCGTGACGGCGCGATGAGACAGGAAGATTTCGAATACCTGGGCCGCGACCCGGACCCGAAGAGGCTCAAGAGGGTGTTGGTATACTGGGGGGTGAAGGATAAGAAGAGGCTCAGGAGGTAGCGATGGCCCACGTCTACAAGAACCACATCGGCCGGTGGTACGTTTCGTACAAGCACGGTGGCAAGCTCGTGCGCTATGTGGTCAGCGACCTCAAGGAAACGGCTAAGAAGGTGCTGCGCGACATTCAGAACGAGATGGACGCACGCAAGCACAGTCCCGAGCGATTCAAGGCCGAGCTGCGCGGGGATCGTCTTAGCGACGACTCCAAAACCTTCGGCTGGCTTGTAGGGGAGTTCGTCAAGGGTTACCAAGGCTCAAACCGTCGTGGACCGCTGCGAAGCGATTTCTTTCCTGTTCGCGCAAGAGTGTGGCTGAGGCACATCGACAAGAACACGCCACTTTCAGAAATCACGCCAGTACGGGTTAATGAATACATTTCTGAGCGCTTGAGGATTTGCAAGAGCGGCACCGTCCGCAAAGAAGCGGTAGCAATGAACACAATGTTCAAGTGGGCGAAGCGCCGGGGGCTCTGGGGTGAGAACCCGGCAAGCTGTGAGGTTATCGACCGCCCGAAAGAATCTAAGAGCCGTAGCAGGCCGTTGAATGATGAGGAATACGACCGGGTTATGAGCAAGGCTCCAAAATGGTTTGGGCGTGTCGTGGCGTTTGCCTGTGGGACCGGCCTAGATCGCGGAGTGGTTATTGGGAACGATTTCGGCCAAAAACCACTGAAGTGGGACGCACTGAATCTTGGGCTGGTAGGCAGCCGCATCGTATCCGGCAAGATCACCTTCACCCGGCCCAAGAACAGCAACCCCATTACGCAGGTGCTCAATGATGATGCCCTGGCTGCGCTGAACGAGGCCGCTGAGGTCGAGCATACCAGTGGTATTATCTTTTTGAATGCTGCGGGCCAGCCAGTCCAGCGCAAAGAGTATGAGGGGGCATTGAAGGCCACCAGGGCGGCATCGGGCGTGGAGTGGTTCTCATTCCGAACCTTCCGGCACACCTTCGCCACTAGGGCGGTAGGGGCTGGCGTACACCCGAAGCTAATCGGTGAGTTGATAGGGGATTCAACAGCCGCCGTCATCGAGCGCTATATGCACACGGATGATCGGATGCACCGGGAGGCGGCAGAGAAGATGTCCCGGCGGATCACAACCCGAGCACACAACTCAGAGGCCGCTTCGTAAGTTACTGCAAACACGTTGATTTATGGATTCTTGTTGTGCTAAGGTACCTTAAGTGCCGCGGTTGCTCATAGCTGACGGCGCAGAGTTGTGGCGCCACATCGAAGACTCGGCATTGCGCCGCGACGAGGTTTCGATCACGTTTGCGCGGGATCGTTCAGAAATCCTGAACCGCATACGTATGGAACAGTTTGATGCCGTGCTGGTCCCGGAGACCCTCGACTGCGGTCGGGCCCTGGAAGACAATCTCCGGAAGACTCCCGTCCTCAGATGGCTTCCTGAAAAGAGTGACTTCTCCTCGAGACTGGGACTCCCTGCGCGGGCAGTGCGGCGCAGGCACGCATGCTGGTGGGTGGAATCACGGACTCCCCATCGCTTCCGTGTGCGTACCCGGGACGCCTCCCCGGCAGGGTTATTCCTCTCGGACGCACCCGCCCTTCCGGTCGGCACAAAGGTAGAGGCAGTGCTGCGGCGCGAGCGCCACGGAGAATCCGCGGATGCGCTTCTCGAGGTGGTCCGGACGGATTCTCCACCGGCCGGTTCGTACCGCCTGGGCGGTCTGGCCGCCCGGCTCAAACCGAAGACAACGGCCGATGCCGCACGGGTCGCACGCTGGCTTGCGCAAGTGTCACCGGAGCATCCATGAGCCAGGAAGACATCCAGAGGAGTCGGGTACCGGCGCCAGCGGAAGCTGTTCCGAGGTCCGGGCGCCGGGTGCTGGTCGTGGACGACGACCGAGAGATCCTTGATCTTACCCAGATGATCCTGCGTGACGGGGGTTACGAGGTGCGCACCCAGGGCGGAGGAGAGGGGGCGCTGGCCGAGGTGAGAAGATGGCGACCCCACCTCGTCCTGCTGGATATCAACATGCCCGACATGGATGGCTGGGAAGTCTTGCGCCTCTTGAAAATTGACGAGCGCACGAAAAACATACCCATCGCGCTCTTCTCCATTCGTTACGACGTGCGCGAGAAGGTCATTGGCCTGCAACAGGGGGCGTTCGACTACATCACCAAGCCTTTCTCCTACGACGGATTACTGGAGCGCGTCGAGCGCATTTTCGGCCGCCTTCCTTTCCAGACCTGAGGCCTGCAACGTGGCGCAAAGCGACAACACCGGCCCGGATCGTGAGGCACTGAAGATCCAGGGCTCCATCCTCGATCGCACAACCTCCCTGTACGATCTGCCCGCGCACTTCGACCGCATGCGCACACTTTTCGAGCAGCACCGTAGCCTCGGCCTGTTCCACATTGACCCGAGCCGTAACACGAACCTGGAAGCAATCTACGGCTGGCAGTTCTACGACGCCCTGCTGGAGCGCTTCGCGCGGCGGCTGGAAGCGTTACGCGGTTCGCTGCTCAGCGAACGGAGCCTGGTCGCCCTCGATGGCGTGCACAGCGACAAGTTCCTGCTCATCGTGCCCGAAACCCTGAGTGGGAAGAACGTGCGGGCTGACAGCCTCCACGAAATGGTCGAGGTGCTGCGACCGTACCTGCGCGCCCACATGACCGAGGAGCGTCTGGGCGTGGGTCCCGCTTGCGAGGCAGGACTGGGATACGCCTTGATTGCCGGCACACCGTTCCGTCGCTTCGAGCGGCTCGTCTACCAGGCCGTGGAGGAGGCTCGACTGATGAGCACCCGCCGCGAAGAAGCTCAGCGGGCGCGCGATATCGCCGAGCTGCGGCGTATCCTCGCGGACGAGTCGATCGACATTTTGTTCCAGTCGATCGTGCGTCTCGATGATTCGCAGATCATTGGTTTCGAGGCCCTGTCCCGGGGGCCGCGGCGCACGGCCATGGAGGCTCCCGCCGTTCTCTTCAACCTCTCCAATGAACTCGGCGTGGCGCGGGATCTCGATCGGCTCTGCCAGGAGAAAGCTCTTCGCCGGGCCGGACTACTGGGCGCCGATCAGCTGTTATTCCTGAACTCGCTTCCCGCCACGCTCCTGGATCCGGCCTGGCAAGCGCTTCCCGCCGCCCGCCAAGCTCTGGGCAGGGTGACCGGTTCGGTGGTCCTGGAGATCACTGAACGGTCGATTCACGAGGAACCGGAAGAGCTTGTGAATGCCCTCGAACGCCTCCGCGGCCTGGGCTTCCGGGTGTCGATCGACGACATCGGCACCGGCTCCGCTTCGTTCCCGCTCATCAGCCGCATCAAGCCCGATTTCACGAAACTCGACGTTTCTCTGGTCCGCGGGATCGATCGCAGCCTGATCCAACAGGAGGTGCTGCGCTCCCTGATCGAGCTGTGTTCCAAGGCCGGGGCCACGGTGATCGCCGAGGGCATCGAAACCCGGGAAGAGCTGGACGTCTTGCGCGAGCACGGCGTGCAGCTTGGACAGGGCTTCTACTTCTCCCACCCTGCACGGGCACTGCCAGCCCTGACATCGTTTTCTGCGCGGGGAGACTAAAGCGTGCACGCCTCATTTTCGAACTGGAAGCGCCAACAGCGCTGGGTGTTCGTCCTCGTCATGCTGCTGGGTGTGGCACCCGCAGTGGTGCTCTGGCTGTGCTCGCTCGTCTACTTCCAGCGCCTGTTCGAGGACCAGGCCGGTGACCGCATGGGCTCTCTCCTCGAAGCACAGGCCCGCCAGCTCACGGCAGCGCTCGAGAAACGCGCCGGCCGCCTCCGGGCAATCGCCGAGAGCCCCGAGGTGAGGGCGGCGCTGGAGAACTGGGACGGTCGTGCCCTGGGCGACCGCGCCGAGGCCATTCGCACATCGCTCGGCCGCGCAACAGCTTCGAAACCGGGGCTTCTTCCTCTATTCGTCGGCCGCGCGCTGGAACCTCCCGTCGAGGTAGGAACCGACCTAGAAGGCACCCACCTCGAGTGGATGACGCAAGATCTTCCGACTGGCCGGCTGTCGACGAACACGCTGAGGCTCCGCGCCGATCTTTCCGATCCACATGCCACCCGTTTCGCGCTGGCGGTACCGCTTGCCGATCCACCCGGGTGCTGGCTCGGAACCTCCGTGGAAAGTGGCGAGCTTGAAGCCCTTGTGACGCAGGCATTCGGATCCGGCTCGATTTACCTGACGCGCTCTGACGGTCTTCCTCTTACCTCCCGCTCCTCCGACGCCTGGGCCCGGCGCTTCGAGCAAATCGCTGGCGACCGCCGCCGCCAGGGAGGAGGCTGGCACAGCATTGATGAGCGTGGCACAGCGCATTACTACCAGGCGCGCTGGATGCCGGCCGGAGTCGATCTCGTCCTGGTGGCGGAGCTGCCTGGTGAAGCGGTGTTTCAGGGTCTCGGGGGATTCCATCTGGTCGCTCTGCTCGTAGCGTTGCTGGGAATCGGCCTGTCAGCAGCTGGAATCTTCATTGTTCTGCTGAAGGTGAACCGACCGCTCGAAGAGCTGGAAAAGAGTCTTGGAGCAGTCTCCGCGGGAACCCTGCCATCCTCCCCGCCGGAGGACAGCCCGGAGGGACAGCTGGCCCGGGAGCTGCTGGAGGCCGTGCGGCCAGCCCAGGAGGCCGCCCGACGGTGGCAGAGACGGGCAGAAACCCTGGAGACCATCGCCGGCCGCCTCTCCAGCACCGCACTGATCGGCTGCGCCCGTGACGGCCTCATCCGCACCCTGAGCGCCGGTGCCAGCCGACTGACGGGGTGGACCGAAGCATCCCTGGCGGGGAAGCCGCTCAAGGTCCTGTTTGAAGCTCCCGCTTGGGAGCGTCTGGCAGCACGCCTCTTCGGAGGTGGATCGGAAGTTGCCGAGATCCGTGAGCGTCTGCATGTGCGACGGCGCTCCGATGAGCCTGTCGAGGCTGACCTCCGAGTCGTTCCACTGGAGGAGCCCGGACAGGAAGGCTTCCTCCTCGTGTTGCACGAAATCTCCGCGAAGAGCGATCGGGAGACGCTCCTGGCGGCCGGGGAAGAACGCTTGCGTGCCGTGATCGACGGCCTGCCGGACGGTGTCGGCATTCTCAATGGAGAGATCATCGAGTATGCCAGCCCGGCATTGCTCCGGCTCCTGAACAGACCGGCTGAAGAGATCATCGGCAGCACTTTTCCGGACCACATCGGCGCGCGCGAGCTTCTGCCGGTACTCGACGCGCTGCGGCGCGCGGCGCGTGGCGCTCCGCCGGCGGATTCGTTCGAAGCAGAACTGCGGACTTCCAACCCGGACCAGGTGCTAGCAGTCCGCCTCACCATTCGCAGTGGAACCCGTCCGGGCCAGGTGGTGATCGCGGTGCGCGATGTCAGCCGCCTGCTGAAGGCAGAGGCCGCACTGTCACGGGAGCGGCACCGGCTCGATTTGACGCTGGAATCGACCTCCGACGGTATCCTTGCCGTGCACTACCATGCCGGCGGCAGTGCAGTCATGCTCACCAACACCCGCCTGCTCGATCTGTTCAACCTGGATCCTTCGGAGATTGACCGTCTTCCGGGCGACGGCGCCTGGCAGCGTCTGGGAGAAAACGCCGGCGCTGATGATCGCTGGACGACCAGGCGAGAGCTGTTTGAGCGCCCGTCTGAGGAATCATTCACGGAACGCTTCGAGCTGACGCCGGCCGGTGATCGCTGCACGCTGGAGGTTTTTTGTGGCCCGATCCGCGCTGAGAACGGACACATCGTCGGGCGCGTGGCCACGTTCCGTGACATCACCGATCAGCGGCGGGCCGAGACCGCTCTGCGTGACCGCAGTGCCGAACTGGCCTCCTCACAGGGAGAAGTGGAGCGCGCGTACCGAGAGCTCGAGATCATCAACCGGGATCTCGAACGTCGCACCCAGGAGTTGACCCGGCTCAATCGAGAGCTGCGCAGCCTGGACGAGATGAAGTCAGGCCTGCTTGCCAATGTGAGCCACGAGCTTCAAACCCCTCTGGTCTCCATTAAGGGCTACACCGAGATGATCCTCAAGGAAAAGCTCGGGCCCCTGAACGACCAGCAACGGCGCGGCCTCGAGGTATCCCTCAAGAACATCAATCGTCTCATTGGACTCATCGACAACCTGCTGTCTTTTTCCCGGCTGGAGGGGGAGACGGCCGAGCTGCGTGTGGAGGCGTTCCCTCTGCGCGCCCTGCTCGAGGAGGTCGCAGAAACCCTGCGCACCCGCACCCTGGAGCGTAAGGTGGAGATTATCCTTCCACCGCCCGGGGAAGATTTCCCGGTGAGGGCAGACCGCGACAAGATATCTCAGGTGGTGATGAACCTGCTTTCAAACGCTATCAAGTTCAACCGGCCGGACGGCAAAATCTGGATCGAGGTAGGACCGGGCAGGCGTGGCTATCTGAAGGTCGAGGTCCGTGACACGGGAGTGGGTATTCCTGCTGAGGCGCTGGACAAGATCTTCGACCGGTTCTACCAGGTCGATGCAACGGCTTCCAGACGCCAGGAGGGAACAGGCATCGGCCTGTCAATCGTCAAGAACATCCTCCGCATGCACGGCTGCATGATCCGGGCGGACAGCAACCCGGGGGAGGGTTCGATCTTTTCCTTTACACTACCGGCGGCACGTCGTGCACGCCATGAGCGATCTTCGTCGCTGCCCGACTCGGAGGAGCCGACCTCCGGCAGCCGCCCCCGTGAGCGCTCCCGCCCAAGCCGGCCACTTGGCGACGAGCCCAAGCCTTAGAAACTTTCCACCGGATCACGAAGTGACACCCTTCAGCGGCCGCCGCCTCCTGACGCGGCGGTTGCAAGGGGCAGAATGCGCACCAGGGCCTCTTCCGGTCGATCCCAATCCTGCCCCTGAAGGCGCCCAACCTCGCGTGGGCCGTCGTAAGCGATCAGGGTGGGCACGCGGGTGACGCCCCTGTCCTTGGCGGCCTTCTCATTGGTGAACCCCCGGGGCAGCGCGACGATTCGAATCGACACCGGATTGCCCGCCTCCTCGAGCGCTTTGAGGAGACGCGGCACATGCCGTCGGCAGAACGGACACCAGGACCCGTAAAAGAGCTCAACTCGGGCCGAAGGTGAGCACTCCTTCAGCTGCTTAACCGCCGCCACGGAAGGGGTATAGAGATCCATTTTTTTCCGGTACTCCGGTGAATAGTTCAGGATCTTCTCGACCGTCACTTCACCGACCAGAGGCGGTTTCATGGTGACGTAATAGGTGTGGCCTTTGTCGCTGAAGCGCACCCCCGGTCCATCCGCCTGGTACCCCCCCGGCACAAGATCTCCGGTAGCCCCCGGCAGCAGGGAAAGAGAGCCTGTGTTATTCACGCGCGCCAATTCCGAGACCAGCCGGCGCACGCTCTTGGTGGGTCGATCCAGAACAAAACCTGTTCCGTTACCGCTCAGCACGATGACCTGAACCGGTGGGTTGCCTTCGTAGAACTGTACTTTGGTGTCGCCAAGACCATCCACTTCCAGCTGATAGGCGCCGGTGACCTCCACCTGGGTCAGGTGGGTGGAGGAAGTCTGTGCGCGCGCCAGTGTTCCGGGCATCCAGGCCACCAGCAGCGCCAGTGCGATTGTGGCAGGAAGGCAGGGGAGTAATGCTGTTCCCTGGCCTCGAGTCTGTCTCGTCATCGTCGGATCTCCTCATCCACGGTTAGATCGATCGGTCTGGGCGGTGCCTGAGAGGGCCCGTCCCGGGCCGGGTCCAGCGCTTCAGGAATTCTGCCCCACCAGATCTGAGTCACCCTCTTGTGCTCCACCAGAAACGCGCCCCGACGATCCTGCGAGAGGCGTCTCAGGGTGGGGCCTGATACGCTGACAACCTCAAACGCCGGGCCGGCATTCCAGCGAAACGCTTCAATCTCCTCTTCCGCTGCCGAGCACAACCCCACCACGGGGATGCCGCTGTAGGCCAGTTCTTGCAGGTCCTGGTAATCGGGTCCAGTCCCTAGCGGTTCGAGGAAGGCATATATTGTACGCGCATCCGATACCGACGGCAGATATGTTTCCAGACCCAGCTCGAAAAGGCTCTCACCTTCGTGCAGCGCCGGACTATAGGCTCCAATCACCGGCGGAATTACAATTCCAAGGATCGCCACTGACACCACAGCCCAGCGCCGCCACACAGCCGGCTCCCGCCGGCTCCCCGGGCGATACCGTAACGCGAGCCCGATGCAGGCCAGCAGGATGAGATCTTCAAAGAAGGTCTGCGCCGGGGTGCGCTCCACCAGCGCGCCGAAGCAACCACAGGCGTGTTGCTGTCCGCGGGCCCAGGCCCAACCGGTGACGCCGGTGAAGAGACCCAGCATCGCCGCCGCGGCCAGCAGAGCCGCTCGACGCTGCACCCCGAAGAGCAGGCAGGCTCCCACAACCGTTTCGACGCCAATGAAGAACCAGGCCATGGCTCTCGTCAGGGCCGCTCCAGACACGAGTTCATACGCTTCGATCTGGCCGGCAAAGGCGACCGGATCAAGCGCTTTGGAAGCCGCGGCCACCACAAAAAAAAGTCCTATGGCGGGAGCCAGCAGGCGACCTATCTGCAGAGCTAACTCACGACGCTCGAAGCGCATACTTCTACTTTACCATCCTGGTCCCGGTGTGACACCCATGTCACCTGGGTTGGCATATTGTGGGGCTACTCACGCCCCCGCGCGCGCCAGAACCCGTGAGAGACCTTTCCGGAACAACCCCTCCGGCGGCAGAAGGCTCACAACCAGCACGGCCTCCGCGGTGAAATCGTAAAGATAGCCAGGCTGCATGTAGACGCCCTCGCGAAGGAACTCGAGGGCCCAGGCCTCGTCGGTGCGCACGGCGGGCAACCGCAGAACCGCATTCCAGCCTGCCTCCGGCTCGAGCAGTGACCACGATGAGGCCGAGCGCATCTGACCACGCAGCCAGTGCAGGTTGGAGATCAGGCGCTCCTGAAGAGCGGCGCGCACGCCCGTGCCAATCTCCAGCAGGCAGGGGAGTGCGGCCTGGACCGGAGTGCCCACGCTCAGGAACGTGTCTGAAATCAGGTCGAGGCGCTGTAGAGCTTCCTCGCACAGGTTTGCAGGCCCGCTCGTGCGAATCCAGCCGAGTTTGACCTGCGGCATGCCGGCTGATTTTGAAAGTCCGTCCAGGCAGAAGACCAGAGTCTGTGGAGTGCCTTCGAGGCCCAATGCACGCCTGGCGGATTCCGTCAAGGGATACTCGAGGAAAACCTCGTCGCTAATCACCGCCAGCGAATTTCGAGCGCAGAAATCCAGCAGCCCGGCGACATCTTCATCCTCCAGATACGAACCGGTCGGATTGTTGGGGTGGATGACAACGACGGCCCGGGTCCGATCTTCACGTGCCGCCTCCAGCGAGTCGAGATCCACCCGCCAGCGGCGATCGTGAACCAGCTTGTACGGCCGCAGTCGCACGCCGTCGAGC